>NZ_JBSTYP010000007.1:0-107134 GCF_054052405.1 Aeromonas aquatilis
CGTTACGGGAGGGGCGTGAATATCAAAGCATGTTTGCATGAGGCGCTGGGGCACCCCATGCAACACGTAATTGGGACATAGCCTTTTTTATGGGGTATTCGCCGCTTGCTTACTGCACGCAAACCGGGCAGAAGGCGTAGGTGCCTTGCGGATCGTTGAAGCGGGTGAGCGGGTCGAGACTGCGGTTCACTTCCACCAATGCCTTGCCAAATCCTGCCGGCAGCCAGCTCTGCAACTGGGGTGCCAGCACTTGGGCACTGCTGTCAAACAGCTGGCGCAGGAACTTGTCCTTGGTGGACTCCTCCTGCTCGATGGGGGTCACCTGCCACTCTTTGAGGTTGGCCAGTTCGGCGGCGGCCTTGATGGCGTCATCCAGATTGCCGAACTCGTCCACCAGACCTAGGGCCTTGGCATCCTCACCAGTCCAGACTCGGCCTTCGGCCGCTTTCTCGGCCTCTTCCGGGCTCAGTCCACGGCCCTTGCTGACCAGACCGATGAAGCGTTGGTAGGTATCCTCGACACTCAGCTGGATCGCCTGACCGACGTGCTCCGGCAGGGCGCGGGTCGGGCCGACGCCGACGTAATCTGTGGTGCCAACCCCGTCGGTATGCACGCCGAACTGGGCCAATGCTTTGTCGATGGTGGCGAACATGCCGAATACCCCGATGGAGCCGGTGAGGGTAGTGGGGGAGGCGAAGATCTTGTCCGCATCGGCGGAGATCCAGTAGCCACCGGAGGCGGCATAGCTGCCCATGGAGACCACTACCGGTTTGCCTGCCTGTTTCAGGGCCAGCAGCTCGGCGCGGATCTGCTCGGCGGCGAAGGCGCTGCCGCCCGGGCTGTCGACCCGCAGGACCACGGCTTTGACCTTGTCATCGCGGCGGGCATCGGCCAGCAGGTCGGAGAGGCTATCACCGCCGATGGTACCGGCAGGCTGTACGCCATCCATGATGGCGCCGCTGGCGACCACAAGACCCACCTCATCCTTGCCGCTCTGGGGATATTGTTCCGGAATGGCGGCCAGATACTCTTTCAGGCCGACCCCTTTCCAGCCGTGGTCGTCCGCTTCACCCACCTCTTTAATGACCGCCTGGGTCATCTCGTCGCGGGTGGCCAGCTGATCCACCAGCCCGTTGTCGAGGGCGTAGTTGGCGGCATTGCCACCGGCCTTGCGCAGCAGCTCGAGGAAGCGATCCTTGCCCGGCGCGACCGCATCCGGTTCGATCTCCCGCTGCTCAGCTACGTCAGCCACATAGGATTGCCACAGCTGATCCAGCCAGCGCTGGTTCGCTTCTTTGCTCTCGGGGGACATCTCGTCGCGGGTATAGGGCTCGACGAAGGATTTGTAGGTACCGACCTTGAATACATGCGGGGTGATGTTGAGCTTCTCCAGCGCCGACTTGAAGTAGGTCTGGTAGACACCAAGCCCCTCGATCACTACGGCGCCGCTCTGGTTGAGCAGCACGTGATCGGCGTGGGCCGCCAGCAGGTATTGCCCCTGAGTGTAGAAGTCGGCCATGGCGATCACCGGTTTGCCGCTCTCCCGGAAGGAGTCGATGGCGCTCGCCACCTCCTGCAGTTTGGTGAAGTTGGCCCCCTGCAGCCCTTGCGGCTTGATCACCAACGCCTTGATGCGCTCGTCATCCTTGGCACTCTTGATGGCCCATAGCAGGTCGGAGAGAACGATCTCGCTCGGCTGCTCATCGCTGTTGTCCATCTGGCGCAGCAGTTGTACGGTGGGGTCTGTCTGGGAGCGTTGCTCCACCAGCACGCCGTTGAGATTGAGGGTCAGCGCCCCTTCGATGGGCGCCTTGGGGGCCTCTTTCTGGCTGACGCTGAAGACGATGACCAGCACTACGATGAGAAACAGCAGATTGACCAGCATCAGCCGGGTGAAATTGAGCAGGCGCCACAGGCTGCGGAACAACCAACCCAGACCTTTGAAAATAGACATAGTCGCGTTATCGCCCTGTTAATGGGTAGAGAAGAGCCATTATTAACCAGTTGCGGGCGAAATTGCCATTTCCGACTGGCGGATCCCGCCTATCTTCGTTCAGGGCACGGCTGTTCGCTGAAAAATCGTCCAAACATTTGTTTGAAAAAGAATTTTCGATTCTTTACTCTAGCCTCAGTTTGATAACAAAAAATTAACTGGAGGCATCGTGAGCCGCTATCCGACCCTGCTGACCCCGCTCGACCTTGGTTTTACCCAGCTGCGCAACCGCGTGTTGATGGGCTCCATGCACACCGGCCTCGAAGAGGAGAAGGGCGGTTTTGACAAGCTGGCCGCCTTTTACGCCGAGCGCGCCCGTGGTGGCGTTGGCCTTATCGTCACCGGCGGCATTGCCCCCAACTTGCGTGGTCGGCTGGTGCCTCACGGCTCGCAGCTGAGCTTTCCCTGGCAGGTGAGCAAGCACAAGAAGGTGACCAGCGCCGTACATCAGGAGGGGGGCAAGATAGCGCTGCAGATCCTCCATGCCGGTCGTTATGCCTATCATCCGTTCAGTCTGGCGCCGAGTGCCCTCAAGGCCCCCATCTCCCCGTTCAAACCGCGCGCCATGAGCGAGCGGCAGATCCGCGGCACCATTCGCGACTTCGCGGCTACAGCAGCGTTGGCCAAGGCGGCCGGTTATGACGGCGTCGAGGTGATGGGCTCGGAAGGTTATCTCATCAACCAGTTCATTTGCGAGCGCACCAACAAGCGCACCGATGGCTGGAGCGGCAGCAGTGAAAACCGGATGCGCTTCCCGGTGGAGATTGTCCGCGCCATTCGCGAGCGGGTCGGCACCGACTTCATCATTATCTTCCGCCTCTCCATGCTGGATCTGGTGGAGCAGGGCTCGACCCTGGAAGAGGTGATTGCCCTTGGCAAAGCGCTGGAAGCGGTGGGGGTGACCCTCATCAACACCGGTATCGGTTGGCACGAAGCGCGCATTCCCACCATCGCCACCAGCGTGCCGCGCGGTGCCTTCAGCTGGGTGACTGCCGAGCTGAAAAAGCACCTTACCGTGCCACTTATCACCACCAACCGGATCAATACCCCCGAGGTGGCCGAGCGCATTCTGGCAGGCGGCGAGGCGGACATGGTCTCCATGGCGCGCCCCTTCCTGGCTGACCCGGAATTTGTCATCAAGGCGGCCGAAGACCGAGCGGACGAGATCAACACCTGCATCGCCTGCAACCAGGCCTGCCTTGACCATGTGTTCAAGCAGAAGCGCGCCTCCTGTCTGGTCAATCCCCGCGCCTGTTTCGAGACCGAGCTGACCTTTGGCCGCGTGCCCCAGCCCAAGAAGCTGGCGGTGGTAGGGGCGGGCCCCGCCGGGCTGGCGTTTGCCTGCTACGCTGCCGAGCGCGGTCATCAGGTGAGCCTGTTCGATCAGGCCAGCGAAATCGGAGGCCAGTTCAACTTCGCCAAGCAGATCCCGGGCAAGGAGGAGTTTCACGAAACCCTGCGCTATTTCGCCAAGCGACTGGAGAAGTGTGGCGTCGAGCTCTATCTCGGCCAGCGCCAGAGTGCCGAGAGCCTGCTCTGCGGCGGTTTTGACGAGGTGATCCTCGCCACCGGCATCCGCCCGCGCTCTCCAAATATTCCGGGCATTGAGCATCCCAAGGTGATGAACTACCTCGATGTGCTGCGGGATCACAAGCCGGTTGGCCAGAAGGTGGCGGTGATCGGTGCCGGTGGCATCGGTTTCGATGTGGCCGAATATCTGGTGGAGAAGAAGGTGGAGATGGATGCCAACGGCCATCGTGATCACTGGCTCAAGGAGTGGGGCATCGACAAGCATCTCGGCGAGCGCGGTGGCCTCACCACCCCTGAAGTCGATGCGCCAGAGCGCCAGATCTGGCTGCTCCAGCGCAAGGAGAGCAAGGTAGGCGACGGTCTTGGCAAGACCACCGGCTGGATCCACCGTACCGTGCTCAAGAACCGCAAGGTGCAGATGCTCTCCGGCGTGCAGTACCTGCGCATTGATGACGACGGGCTTCATATTCAGTTGGGTGACAAGCAGCAGTGTCTGCCGGTGGATCAGGTGATCATCTGCGCCGGGCAGGAGCCCCTTAAAGAACTGCAGGCCGGGTTGCAGGCGGCAGGCAAGCCGGTGCATATCATCGGCGGAGCCGACGTGGCTGCCGAGCTGGACGCCAAGCGCGCCATCCGGCAAGGGGCCGAGCTGGCTGCGATCATCTAGCAAGCAGCGTCCTCTTGCCCTTTTTTCGTGCGATAAACCCCTGAGCCTCAGGGGTTTTCTTCATTCGGTGCTGTGCTAAGGTAGCGCCATCATTGCCCCAGAGAAGGAATTGCCCATGGATGCCCTCACCCTGTTGCTCAATCGCCACTCCTGTGGCCGTCTCGCCGATCCCGCCCCGAGCGGTGAGGTGCTCGACAATATCCTCAAGGCGGGCCTGCGCGCGCCGGATCACGGCACCCTGACCCCTTGGCAGTTCATTCTGTTTGAAGGGGAGGGGCGTGAGCGGCTGGGCAAGCTGCTGGCCGAGGCGGCCCGTGCCCGTGGCGAAGATGAAGAGAGCATCAAGAAGTGCAGCGAAGCGCCACTGCGGGCGCCCTTGGTCGTCGCCGTGGCAACCCGTTATCAGGATCACCCCAAGGTGCCGAAACTGGAGCAGGAACTCTCAGCCGGGTGTGCCCTGATGGCGATGCAGATGGCGGCGCAGGCGCAGGGCTTCAACGGTATCTGGCGCTCTGGCTGGTTTATCTTCGATGAGCAGATCAACAAGGGACTGGGACTGGGGGCAGAGGATCAGCTGGTGGGTTTCCTCTATCTCGGTACTCCCATGCTGGAAGCACGCAAACTGCGCGAGCTGCCGCTCGATGAGTTTGTCCGCCGTTTCTGACTTTTCGGCCACGTTGCGGTTGAGAGAAGCAAAGCCTCGAGAAATCGGGGCTTTTCTGTTTAACCGTGAATAGTAACCAGAGAAATTGGGGAAAATAAATGGCTCAAAGAGGCTTCGCGCGCCATAGCAGGTAATTATTTAAATAGTGCGATGTACCTCGCAATCCTGTTGTATTTCACTATGTAAAACGTTTGCGCATTCGCTAATATCTCCCTGCCAGTTTAGAAGGGCACTCCTTCTAATTTTTCTGCGATGAGAGTCGCAATTCCGTAGCACCTTTTAACAGCCCAACGTCTTCGTGACATTGGGCTTTATTTTTTATGGGGTGTCGGGGCTGTTGTGAGTTGATGGCGGTATCGGCATACAACCCGGTTGGCTGCCTTATGCTCTGTTTTTGGCTGGCAGGATCCGGGCCGGGTTGCCGACTACCCGAGCACCGGCCGGTACATCTTTGGTGACTACGGCACCTGCGCCGACGATCGCCTCCCGCCCTATGGTGACGCCGGGCAGCAAGATGGCACCGCCCCCAATCCAGACCTTGTCTTCAATGGTGACCGGCAGCGCCGTCTCTGTTCCCTGAATCCGTTCGTCGGCCTCCAGTGCATGGGCTGCGGTATAGATCTGCACGTTTGGCCCAATCATCACATGGGCGCCGATGCGAATGGGGGCATTGTCCAGCAGGGTGGCGCCCATGTTGATGTAGCTGTTTTTACCAAGGTGGATGTGGCGGCCATAGGTGCAGTAGAGGGGTGGACAGATAAAGGCATTCTCAGCCAATTCGCCAATCAGCTCCGCCATTAGTGCCCGCTGCTCTGTCTCCTCTTCCACCTGATTGAAACGGCGATAGCGCCGTGCCGCCTCCCGGCGCAACTGGGCCAGCTCGGGTGCCATGCAGTTGTACAGTTGGCTGCTAATCATCTTCTGGTATTCGCTCATGAAGGTTGCTTTCCTTTATCTGCCAAGGATTTGGATATTGGCGCCAATACGGCAGAAGTAACGTGATCATCCACCCGATATGGGCAGAACCAGGTTGGCAGGTCTGCCTTCGGCAAAGGCCAGCACATTCTCGAACGCCACGCGAAAGTAGAGTTCGTAGCTGTTTTGCTCTACATAGCCGAGATGAGGTGTCGCCAATACGTTGGGCAGGCGCAGCAGGGGCTCGTTTTGTAGTGTTGCCGGCTCGATGTCAAATACATCGAGCGCGGCCCGTTTTCCAGGATGATTACTGAGCTCTGCATAGAGGGCGCCCGGCTCGATAAGTTCGGCACGGCTGGTATTGACCAGCAGAGAGTCAACTTTCATGCGGGCCAGATCTGCGCGGGTAACAGCGCCGCGGGTTGTCTCGCTCAGGCGCAGATGCAGCGTGAGGATATCGGCTTGACTGAAGAGCACCTCCTTGCTGGAGGCGCAGGCATAGCCATCCAGCTCGGCCTGCCTGCGCGAAGCCTCACTGCCCCATATCAGTACCGACATGCCAAATGCCTTGCCATAGCGGGCGATCCGCTGGCCTATCTTGCCGTAGCCCCAGATGCCGAGCGTCAGCCCATGAAGCGTGCGTCCCAAACCGAGGTCACCAGCTTGCTGCCATTGGCCTTGGCTTAACGCCTGGCTGTAAGCAGGAATATGGCGGGAGGCTGCCATGATGAGCGCCCAGCAGAGCTCGGCTGGGGCAATAGGGCTGCCGCTCCCTTCTGCCACGGCAACGCCGTACTGCTGGCACAGTGCCGGGTCGATATGCTGGCTGACTTTGCCGGTCTGGCTGATGAGTTTAAGGGTGGGAAGCTGTATCAGCAGCTGTTCGTCGATGCGGGTACGCTCGCGGGTCAGCACCAGTGCTTCCATTCCTTCCAGCAGGGCGGCAAGGCGCGTTGCATCGGGTTCGCTCTGGTTGAGGATGGTGACGTCATGACCCGCCAGCAGGGCAAAGCAGGGGAGGTGGCGCACCTGATCCTGATAGTCATCCAGAATGGCAATCCGCATAAGAAATCCTTCTCGGTTGCGTTGGCTCGGACCACTATCTTACCGGAATAAAAGGTGTCTGTTGTTTTCAAACGAACACAATCAGAAGGGAGGGTGATCATGCCCATGTCCACGGACCGGGAAGAGCCCGACAGGCCAAAACAATCAGGGCCCCCGAATGGGAGCCCTGATGGCATGAGGTTGGCGTCTATGTTGCCCGCGCTTAGCCGTGCTTGCGGCCGGAGAGGCGGCACCACTCCTCCTTGACGGCGGTCGGGTCCATCTCGAACCACTGGCCGTAGATGGTTTCCAGCTCCGGCGCCTGGCTTTCCAGCACGCCGGAGAGGGCCATCAGGCTGCCCGGCTTGCCGTGGCTGGCGATCAGCGGGGCCAGTTCGCGCAGCGGGCCGGCCAGGATGTTGGCGACCACCACGTCCGCTTCGACGTCTTGTGGCTGGTCGGCAGGCAGGTAGAGCTCAATCTGGTCGGCAACGCCGTTGCGCGCGGCGTTGTCGCGGCTGGCCTGAATGGCCTGCGGGTCGATGTCGATACCGATAACGCGGGCAGCCCCCAGTTTCAGGGCGGCGATGCCGAGAATGCCGGAGCCACAGCCAAAATCGACCACGGTTTTACCGGTCAGGTCCAGCCCGTCCAGCCACTGCAGGCAAAGCGCGGTGGTGGGGTGGGTGCCGGTACCGAAGGCCAGACCCGGATCCAGCATCACGTTGACCGCATCGGGGTTCGGCACATCGCGCCAGCTCGGGCAGATCCAGAGCCGTTCGCCAAACTGCATGGGGTGGAAGTGATCCATCCACTCGCGCACCCAGTCCTTGTCCTCCAGCTGCTCGACCTTGTAGCCGACGTTTTCGCCGAAGATCTGCTGGAAGAAGGCGATGGTGGGGGCCGGATCGGTTTCGGCATCGAACAGACCCATCACTTCGGTCTCGCCCCAGAGCGGGGTTTCACCGGGCATGGGTTCGTAGACGGGCACATCCTTGGCATCCATAAAGGTCACCGCCTGGGCACCACGCCCCAGCAGCATGTTGCTCACCTTGTCTGCGGTCTTGGCAGTGGCGTTGATTCGAATTTGTATCCAGGGCATGGCGTCGACTCTTCATAAATGTGAAACCGCGAGATTCTACCATCATGGGGCAGTGCTGTCGTGGTTTGCCCATGACGTGGAGGGATTCGGGGGCTTTTGCCGGATTGGCACGGTTCCTGTATTGCTCTATGCAGGCGAAGACGACCGGTTTTCGCTGAACGCTTTGCTCAAGTTCCGTCATCTTTCACTGCCACCCTCGGGTGGCATTTTTTTATCTGCACTTGTTTGCCTGGTAAACAGTCTGCCAGACAAAAAAGAGCAAGGTCGGCACCTTGCTCAAGGACGGGCTGACGCCGTTTTGGCGCATTCATGCTGCTGTTGGCATGCCAGATGCAAAGACTAATATGTCCTGCATAAGGATATGTGTGTGATTGTTACCCCAATGTTCAGGTATTCAGGCCATTTCTCGCGAAATGGCCTCTTTTTTGGCTGATTGTCGGACGTTGGCCTGCCACAGGCAGTCATGAGTGCCGCTGGTTGTGCCCGTTTGGGGCATCTCCTTGGTGAACTTATCCCATCATGGTGCGTTTGAGGGCTTAGTTGGCAAAGCCGCTCATGTCGATCACCAGCTTGCCTACCATGCGGCCCGCCTCGACCTCAGCATGGGCCTGAGCCAGCGTGACCGGGGTCAGTGACGGGATGGTTCTGGTCAGGGTGGTCTGCAGTACCCCTTCATCGACCAGTGCCGCCACCCGGCCGAGCAGGCGGTGCTGCTCGATCATGTCAGGCGTCTGGAACAGGGAGCGGGTGAACATGAACTCCTGGCTGAAGGTGACGCTCTTGCTCTTGAGCAGGGAGAGATCCCACGGCTCGCTCGATTCGGCGATGGTGCAGATATGGCCAAACGGGCGGATCAGCCCTGCCATGGTGGCCCAGTGCTCGGCGGTGGCATTGGTGCAGAAGATGGCATCGACCTGAGTGATGTCAAGGGCGGTCAGCTCCTCCTGCAACTTGTGGTGGTTTACGACATGATGGGCGCCCATTTCGAGGCACCATTCGCGGCTTTCTGGGCGGGAGGCTGTCGCAATCACCTCCATGCCGGTGAGCTGGCGGGCCAGCTGGATGGCGATGGAGCCCACGCCACCGGCGCCGCCGATGATCAGCAGTTTGCCACGGCTCTCGCGGGTGAGAGCGAAGCGCTCGAACAGGGTCTCCCAGGCGGTGATGGCGGTGAGCGGCAGGGCGGCGGCCTCCACATCGCTCAAGCTGGTGGGGGCGATCGCGGCGATGCGCTCATCCACCAGTTGCAGGGCGCTGTTGCTGCCGGGGCGGCTGATGTCGCCGGCATACCAGACCCGGTCGCCCGCCTTGAACAGGGTGACTTCGCTGCCGGTGGCGATCACTTCCCCCACCGCATCCCAGCCCAGTACCCGGGGCGAGCTTTCAATTTTGGCCTTGGGGGAGCGCACCTTGGTATCCACCGGATTGACGGAGGTGGCGGTGACCCGCACCAGCAGATCCCGCTGGCCCGGAACCGGATCGGGCAGGTTGGCGGCGATAAAGCAGTCGGGGTGGTCGCTTGGCAGATAGTGAGTCAGGGCAATGGCTTTCATGGTTATTCCTTTCAAATTGGAGTGTTCGGGATTGCCACTCACTCTAGTCTGGTTAATTATCAAGATTAAGATGGGTAATCGGTAAAGACTGTTTGAATATATGAACAATGTCGATCTGGAGTTGATGGGACTGTTCGCCACCGTGGTGGAGCAGGGGAGCTTTACCCGAGCCGCCGAACTGCTCGGCATGCCCAAGTCATCGGTGAGCCAGAAGATCTCGCGACTCGAATCCCAGCTCGGGGTGCGGCTGCTGCAGCGCACCACCCGCAGGTTGAGCCTGACGCCGCAGGGGGATCTCTATGTGGAGCACTGTCAGGGACTGCTGGCACTGGCCCGCAGCGCCAATCTGGCGATGGCGCGGCTGCGCTCAGCCCCGGCAGGGCGGGTGCGGATCACCGCCCCCGAGGCGACCGGCACCCTGCTGCTTGGCCGGATCCTCGCCGAGTTTCGCGCTCTCTATCCCGAGGTGGTGCTGGAGCTGACCCTGAGTGACGAACAGCTCGATCTGGTGGGGGAGGGTTACGATCTGGCGCTGCGTGCGGCGCCGCTGAAAGACTCCAGCCTCATCTGTCGGCGCATCGGTCAGGTAGCGCGTCATCTGGTGGCAGCGCCCGCCTATCTGGCGGCCCACGGCATGCCGCAACAGCTGAGCGAGCTGGGCCGTTATGCCTGTCTGGTGCACTCGGCGATGCCGGTGTGGCCATTGCAGGAGGGGGGCTGGCGGCCGCAGGGGGCCTGTGTCAGCAACAGCTTGCTGGCGCTGCGGGAGATGGCGCTCCATGACGGGGGGATTGCCCTGTTGCCCCACCATGTCTGTGAAGGGGATTTGGCGGCGGGGCGGCTGCAGAAGGTGTTGCCGGATCAGCCCATTCCGGCCAACCCGTTTTACCTTATCTATCCGAGCCGGGAGCATCTGGCTCCTGCCCTGCGCACTCTGATGGATTTCGTGGCCGAGCGGTTGCCGTTTGCCTGAGTTACCAGCTGCTCTGGCTGGCCGACTCCTGATTGGGTTTGAGGCCGAGGGGGACCGACTGGCGCTCCGCCAGCATGCGGATCTGCCCTTCAATCAGGCTGGCGCTGGGGCCCAGCACCAGCACTAACTGGTGGTCGTTGAGCTGGATCCAGGAGAGGCAGCCCAGACCCAGTAGGCGGGATTCATCCACCAGTGAAATATCGCGCACCCGCAGGCTGAGGCGGGTGATGCAGACACTCATCGCCACCAGATTGTCCATCCCGCCCAGCACCTTGAGGTACTGGATCGCCAGCATCTGTGGGTCGGAGGGGGCGACGCTGGCGAGGCGCGGATGCTCTACCGCGATGGGCTTGCTCGGCATGCTGAGGGGGGCACGCTCCAGCAGTTGGTAAAAGAGCAGGGTGTAGGCGACGAAAAACAGGATACCGACCGGGATGAGCCAGAAGCTGTGCTCCCCTGCCTGATAGCTCAGCACCAGATCCAGCAGGCCGGCGGAGAAGTAACTGCCCACCTTGATCCCCAGCCCGCTACAGACAGCGAGCGATAGCCCGGTCAACAGAGCGTGGGCGAGAAACAGCCAGGGGGCGGTAAAGGCGAACAGAAATTCGATAGGCTCTGTGATACCCACCAGTGCCGAGGTGAGCGCCAGGGTGAGCAGCAGCCCGCCCTGTGGCAGCCGCTGCATCCGTTGGCGGTGCAGCCAGATGGCAAAACAGGCGCCCGGCAGGCCGAACATGATGATGGGGTAGAGACCGGCCACATATCCTTCATGAAGGGGCTGGGCGGTGGCCAGCGCCTGCAGGTTGCTCTCGCCAAGGCCGATGACGCTGCCCAATACCTGATGGAGCCCGAGCGGGATCAGCAGCCGGTTGAGGGTGCCGTAGCAGAAGGCGCCAAACGGCGTGGTAAGCAGCTCGGAGGTGAGCAGGGTCAGCCCGCGCTCCAGTGGCGGCCACAGCAGCGAGAGGGGGATGGCGATCAGCAGGCAGGCCAAGGCCGACACCAGCAGGCTGGGAAACTCCCCCTTGGCGATCTGCAGCCAGCGGGGCAGGGTTTGCTGGTGAACCCAGGGGTAGATGATGGCGGTGGTGAGCCCCGCCAGCAGGCCGCAGATCATGTCGGCGTGCAGGTTGGGGGCCAAGGTATTGAAAGCTGTGCTGAGCAGCAGGAAGTTGACCGCACCCGCCAGCGTCTGTCCGCCCAGCTCCTGTCGACTCAGGCCAAAGGCGATCGCCACCGCATAGATAAGCGGCATCTGGCTGAAGATCGCCTGACCGGTGAGGGAGAGCACCGCCAAATCGAGCACGTCGGGTTGCCCAAGCCGGTAGATCAGCGCCGCCATCGGTAGGATGGAGACGGGCAGCAGCAGGGCATAACCGAGCCGCTGCAGGGCTTGAGTAACGACTTGTCGAGTGGCTTTAACGGGCATACAGCGGCTACGTTCTGTGACTTGGCGCACAGTTTAACCGGAAAACACCTATTTGGGGATAGTTTTGGAACCCCTAATTTATATTTTTATTATTTCTGCCCGAAAAGCTCGCGCACTTCCCGCGAGGGCGGTGCCGCTAACAGGCTCACCGTGATAAAGACCATCAGCGCCAGCGTGAGGCTTGGCACGATGGCGTGCAGGCCAGCCAGCTTGATCCCCCACTGACTCAGAACCCCATAGCTGACGATGCCGCTGACCATGCTGGCCAGTGCGCCGGGGCCGTTGGCCCGCGACCAGTAGAGGCCAAGCACCAGCGGCCAGAGGAACACCGCCTGCAGACCGCCAAAGGCGAGCAGGTTGAGCCAGATGATCATCTCGGGGGGCTGCAACGCCGCCAGCAGCACCAGAGTGCCGAGGATCAGGGTACAGAGCAGGGAGAGGCGGGGGATGCGCACCTCCAGCTTCTCCTGCTTTGGACTCAGATAGTTGAGATAGAGATCCTTCACCAGAGTGGCGGAAGCCTGGATCAGCTGGGAGTCGATGGTGGACATGATGGCCGCCATCGGCGCCGCCAGAAAGACCCCGGCCAGCCAGGGGGGCAGCACTTCCATCATCAGGGAGGGCATGATCTTATCCGGGCTGTCCATGCCGGGCAGGATGGCGCGGCCAAGGGCGCCCGCCAGATGCATGCCGAACATCAGCAGGGCGCTGACCACAGTGCCGATCAGAATGCCGCGATGAAGCGCCTTGCTGTCGCGATAGCCAAAGCAGCGCAGCGCCGAGTGGGGCAGCCCCACCACCCCGACACAGACCAGGATCCAGAAGCTCAGCATAAAGGGCTGGGTCAACATGTCGCCGGCCCCTTGCGGGCTCACCAGCTTGGGATCGATCTCCCTGAGCTGGTGGATGAGGTTTGGCAAGCCGTCACCGGCAATCAGAATCCCCGCCAGCAGGGCTCCGGTGCCGATCAGCATGATGATCCCCTGCAGGGCATCGGTCATCACCACGGCGCGAAAACCGCCGATGATGGTGTAGAGCAGTACGCAACTGGCAAACAGCATCAACCCCTGCTGGTAGGAGAGGCCGGTGGCGGTCTCCAGCAGGCGAGCGCCACCGATAAACTGCACCACCATAGTCGCGATAAAGGCGAGGATGATAGTAACGGAGCCGAGGATCACCACCGCCTTGCTCTGGTAGCGGGCCCACAGCATGTCGTTGATGGTCACCGCATTGACTCGGCGGGCGATGATGGCGAACTTCTTGCCCAGTACCCCCAGAGTGAGCCAGACGGTGGGCAGCTGGATCATCGCCAGCAACACCCAGCCCAGACCGATCTTGTAGGCCGCTCCCGGTCCGCCGATAAAGGAGGAGGCCGAGGTGTAGGTGGCCACTAGCGTCATTGCCAGCACCAGCCCGCCCATGCTGCGGTTGCCAATGAAGTACTCCTGCACGAAGTTGCCTTCAGCTCGGTGGCGGCTGGCCCAAAACCCGACCCCCAGCACCAGCACCAGATAGATGAAGAGTGGCAGCATCAACTCAAGATTCATGGGATGACTCCTTACCGGAAGGGGTGTGGGTATCGAGGGGGATCTCCACAAATAGCCGGTTCACCATCAGCGCGCAGAGCAGAATGAACAGCAGTGGCATCACCATGCAGCTGAGCAGGAACCATAGCGGCAACCCCCACAACTCCAGCTGGAGCGGGATAAAATAGGCGGTGCCATACCAGGCAAAGAAGTAGAACAGGGTCAGCAGCAGGCAGAAAGCTGCTTCCCGGCGGGCGAGAGCAAAACGGTTCACCTTGGCCTCCGACAAATTTGAGGGGCGCAAGGATAACAAAAAAGGGCCATGTCGCCATGGCCCTTTTTCAGCAGAGGCTCCTTGCGGAGCAGACTTCCATTGGAAGTCGGTCTCTATCAGCGATCCTTACAGACCCAACTTCTTGTGCAGGTAGTGGATATTGGTGCCACCGTGCTGGAAGTTTTCGTCTTTCATGATCTCTTTTTGCAACGGTACGTTGGTCTTGATGCCCTCGACCACCAGTTCGTCCAGCGCATGGCGCATGCGGGCGATGGCGATGTCACGATTCTCGCCGTAGCAGATCAGCTTGCCGATCATCGAATCGTAGTGGGGCGGAACCTTGTAGCCGGCATAGATGTGGGAGTCCCAGCGCACGCCCAGGCCACCCGGAACGTGGAAACTCTTGATCAGGCCCGGAGAGGGCATGAAAGTAGCCGGGTCTTCGGCGTTGATCCGGCACTCGATGGCGTGGCCATGGATGCGGATATCCTGCTGGGTGATCGACAGGGGCTGGCCAGCGGCGATGCGCAGCTGCTCCTTGATCAGATCGATACCGGTGACCATCTCGGTAACCGGATGCTCTACCTGAATACGGGTGTTCATCTCGATGAAGTAGAACTCGCCGTTCTCGTACAGGAACTCGAAGGTGCCCGCACCGCGGTAACCGATCTCGATACAGGCGCGTACGCAGCGCTCGCCGATGAACTTGCGCATCTCGGCGGTGATGCCCGGAGCCGGCGCCTCTTCCACCACTTTCTGGTGACGTCGCTGCATGGAGCAGTCGCGCTCGCCCAGATAGAGGGCGTTGCCCTGACCGTCAGCCAGCACCTGGATCTCGATGTGGCGCGGATTCTCCAGGTACTTCTCCATGTAGACCATGTCGTTCTTGAAGAACTGGCCCGCTTCGGATTTGGTCAGCGCGATGGCGCCCGCCAGTTCCGCTTCGTTGCGCACTACGCGCATGCCGCGACCACCACCGCCACCGGCGGCCTTGATGATCACCGGATAGCCGATGCGCTTGGCAATGGCTGCATTGCGTTTGGCGTCGTTGTCGACGGGGCCGTCAGAGCCCGGTACGCAAGGTACACCAGCCTTCTTCATCGCCTCGATGGCGGAGACCTTGTCACCCATCAGGCGAATGGTCTCGGCGCGCGGGCCGATGAAGACGAAACCGGATTTCTCGACCATGTCGGCGAAGTCGGCGTTCTCGGAGAGGAAGCCGTAACCCGGGTGGATGGCAACGGCACCGGTCACCTCGGCCGCGGCGATGATCGCCGGCACGTTGAGGTAGGAGTCGGTACTGGCTGGCTTGCCGATACAGATGGATTCGTCGGCCAGCAGCACATGGATGAGCTCCCGGTCGGCGGTGGAGTGAACGGCCACTGTCTTGATCCCGAGCTCTTTACAGGCGCGCAGGATCCGCAGGGCAATTTCACCGCGGTTGGCGATGACTACTTTATCCAACATGGGTGGCGATTTCCCTTATTCGATGATGAACAGCGGCTCGTCAAATTCGACGGCCTGACCATTTTCAACCAGGATCGCTTTGATCACACCGGCCTTGT
Organism: Aeromonas aquatilis; assembly: GCF_054052405.1. Classification (NCBI taxonomy): domain Bacteria; kingdom Pseudomonadati; phylum Pseudomonadota; class Gammaproteobacteria; order Aeromonadales; family Aeromonadaceae; genus Aeromonas; species Aeromonas aquatilis. The sequence goes on from NZ_JBSTYP010000007.1 coordinate 15,236, forward strand.
CAGACTCGATTTGGTTCATCATTTTCATGGCTTCGACGATGCACAGGGTGTCGCCGACATTGACTTGCTGACCCACTTCCGCGAACGGCTTGGCATCCGGGCTGGAGGAGCGGTAGAAGGAGCCAACCATCGGGGAACGCATCAGGTGACCGCTCGGGGCGGCATCTGCGGCCGGTGCAGCGGCAACCGGGGCGGCAGCGGCAGGTGCGGCAACCGGAGCGGCTTGCTGCATCATAATCTGCGGCATGGCGGTGGTCACCTGACCGGAGAAGTTGCGGCTGATGCGAACGGACTCTTCACCTTCGGAGATCTCCAGTTCGGCGATGCCGGACTCTTCAACCAGTTCAATCAGCTTCTTGATTTTGCGGATATCCATTAGCATTCTCTTTCTTCTTTATCTGATCAGTGATTATCAAGCCGCGCGCAGATGGTGCACGGCCGCGGTTAAAGCGAATTGGTAGCCATCGGCTCCCAGGCCACAAATGACCCCTTTGGCGACATCAGACAGATAGGAGTGATGACGGAACGGCTCTCTGGCATGGACGTTTGACAGGTGAACCTCGATAAAAGGGATGGCGACACCCAACAGCGCATCGCGAATGGCGACGCTGGTGTGGGTGAAGGCGGCTGGATTGATGATGATAAAATCCACCTGGCCCATGGCCTGATGGATGCGGCCGACCAACTCATGTTCGGCGTTGGATTGCAGATGTTCCAGAGTGACACCGAGTTCGCTGGCGTTAAGCTTCAGATCGGCGACGATCTCATCAAGCGTCTTGCTGCCGTAGATACCCGGTTCCCGTTTGCCCAGCAGATTCAGATTCGGTCCGTTGAGCAGGAGAATGCGGTGATTTTGCGACATATTGAGTACATCCTCGATGATAATGCTGCTATCTATCAGCTATCTTGTGGACTACCAGAAATCTAGCCATTTTCTGCGCAAATCGGTGTGCCCTAGCACACAGATTTCGCAATTATATTGATTTCGTGAAAATTAGCAGCATTTTACTGGTCTAATCTCTACATCTGGCTATTTATTGCACGTTTTGGTCGGCAAGGCTCCTTCGCTACCGCCTTGCTGTTTGTTGGCGGATGAGAAACGACAAAGCCGGCACAGGGCCGGCTTTGTCGAGCAACAAACGAAGCGGGATCAGGCTGCTTCCGACTTCTCGCGGATGAGTTTGTCTACTACCCCCGGATCCGCCAGGGTGGAGATATCCCCCAGGCTGTCGGTCTCGCCGGTGGCGATTTTGCGCAGAATGCGGCGCATGATCTTGCCGGAACGGGTCTTCGGCAGCCCCTCCGCCCAGTGGATCACGTCCGGCGTGGCGATGGCGCCAATCTCCTTGCGGACCCACTCCTTCACCTCTTTGTGCAGCTCGCGGCTCGGCTCTTCCCCGGCGATCAGGGTTACATAGGCATAGATACCCTGACCCTTGATCTCGTGAGGAACCCCCACCACCGCGGCTTCAGCAATCTTGGGATGGGCCACCAGCGCCGATTCAATTTCGGCGGTACCCATGCGGTGGCCGGAGACGTTCAGTACATCATCCACCCGGCCGGTGATCCAGTAGTAGCCATCGGCATCGCGACGGGCACCGTCGCCGGTGAAGTAGCGGCCCGGGAAGGTGGAGAAGTAGGTCTGCTCAAAGCGCTCGTGATCGCCGAACACGGTGCGCATCTGGCCTGGCCAGGAGTCGGTGATCACCAGGTTACCCTCGGTGGCTCCCTCCAGCGGCTCGCCCATGTTGTCCACCAGCGCCGGTTGCACCCCGAAGAAGGGACGGGTAGCAGAGCCCGGTTTCAGGTCGGTGACGCCGGGCAGCGGCGTAATCAGGATGCCGCCGGTTTCGGTCTGCCACCAGGTATCGACAATGGGGCAGCGCTCGTCACCAATGGTGCGGTAGTACCACTCCCAGGCTTCCGGGTTGATGGGTTCGCCCACCGAGCCCATGATGCGCAGGCTCTGGCGTGACGTGCCGGTGACAGCTTCGTTGCCTTTGGCCATCAGGGCGCGGATGGCAGTGGGGGCGGTATAGAGAATGGTGACCTGGTGCTTGTCCACCACCTGACTCATGCGGTTGGTCGCCGGGTAGTTAGGCACTCCTTCGAACATGATGGTAGTGGCGCCGTTGGCAAGCGGCCCGTAGACCAGATAGGAGTGGCCAGTGACCCAGCCCACATCGGCGGTACACCAGTAGATATCCTCTTCGTGGTAGTCGAACACATATTTGAAGGTGAGGGTGGCGTAAACCAGATAGCCGCCGGTGGTGTGCAGCACCCCCTTGGGTTTGCCGGTGGAGCCGGAGGTGTAGAGGATAAAGAGCGGATCTTCGGCGTTCATCGCCTCGGGCGGGCAGTCACTGCTGACGGCGGCGGTCGCCTCGTGCCACCAGATGTCGCGATGGTTGTGCCAGGCGACATTGCCGCCGGTGCGCTTGAGTACGATCACCTTGTTGACCTGAGTATCCGGGTTGGTGAGCGCTTCATCCACATTTTTCTTGAGCGGCACCGGACGGCCGCCACGCAGTCCCTCGTCGGCGGTGATGACGATGCGCGAGCCCGAGTCGATGATGCGGCCAGCCAGCGCTTCCGGCGAGAAGCCGCCGAAGACGATGCTGTGTACCGCGCCGATGCGGGTACAGGCCAGCATGGCGATGGCGGCTTCGGGCACCATCGGCATATAGAGGCAGACCACGTCGCCGCGGTGAACCCCTTGTGCTTTCAATACGTTTGCAAACTTGCACACTTCGCTGTGCAATTCGCGGTAGGTGAGTTTGCGATCTTCGGCGGGGTTGTCCCCTTCCCAGATGATGGCGACCTTGTCGCCCCGTTCGGCGAGATGGCGATCGAGACAGTTGGCCGAGACGTTGAGCTGGCCATCTTCAAACCACTTGATGGATACATGGCCCGGATCGTAGGAGGTGTTCTTGACCTTGGTATAGGGTTTCATCCAGTCGAGGATTTTTCCCTGCTCTCCCCAGAAGGTATCGGGATCCTCGACGGAGGCCTGATACATGGCGGCGTAGTCGCCCTTGTCCAGCAGTGCATTGCTGCTGATGTGGGGTTTGACCGGGTAGACCTTGCTCTCGCTCATCACTCACTCCTTTGAATACATACTTTTAATAATTAAGTAACAATTTATACCTTTGGCTAATGGGGGCAATTAGACTTTTGGATAGGCGGCAACAGTTGGTTACAGGACAAAGAGTGACAATTAATCGGTGAGTGGGTAAAAGGGGGCGTGTCGATTAATTGGAGGTCATGATGTTTTCTCTGTTGCTCTGTGCATCCCTCTGGCAGTTTGATGCGCCAGTGCCCGCTGGCGAACCTCCGAAAGAGTTTGCGATCACCCATCAGGAGGCCTCACCTGCGCTGCGGGATCGAGTGGCCGATCAGCTTGGTCATGCATGGCAGGCCAAAGAACCCGGTACCAGACTCACCTTCAGCGAGCCAGCTCCCCGTTATGCTGGCGAATCAACGCTGACGCGCATGCTTAATGATCGTGATGATGGTTGGGAATCCCGCTTGCAGATCGAGTGGTAATCCGGTCGGCCGCCAGGAGGCGGATGCCTCCCGGCTGGTGATGATGATTGCCTGCCGCTATGAGGCGTAGCGTTGATGCAGGCGATCTCCCATATGTTCGACATGCAGTGGTTTGCTGAACAGATAACCCTGTCCTTCGCCGCAGTTGAGTGACTGCAAAAAGACGTGTTGTGCCTTGGTTTCAATCCCTTCGGCGGTGACCTCCATATCCAGACTGTCGGCCAGATTGATGATGGTGCGGCAGAGCTCCCGACTGTTCTTGTCTTCCGGTAATGCCTGCACAAACGCCCGGTCTATCTTGATGCGATCGATCGGCAGGGTCTTGAGCAGACTCAGTGACGAGAAGCCGGTGCCAAAGTCATCGATGGCAATCTGCACGCCGAGGCTTTTCAGGCGGGTAAAGAGATCCAGACTCTGTTCGACCCGCTGGATGATGCTCTCAGTCACCTCGATCTCGAGCCGTTCTGGCGGAAATCCGGTCTCTGCCAGAATAGCGGCGACCCGTTCAACGTAGCCTGGGGAGCGCATCTCTCGAACCGACACATTGACTGACAAGCGGGGCACCGGCAGTCCGGCTGCCAGCCAGTTTTGTCCCTGCTCGCAGGCGTTGCGCATCACCCACTCCCCAATTTTCTCTATCAGGCCGCACTCCTCCGCCACCGGAATAAAGCGGGTCGGCGCTATCATTCCCTCATTGGGATGCTGCCAGCGCAGCAGGGCTTCCAGTCCACTCAGGTTGCCGTTGGCCAGATTGGTCATGGGTTGATAGAAGATGCAGAGCTGTTCGAGCTCCAGGGCCTTGAGCAGGCCCTGCTCAATCTGCATCCGCTCGCGGGCTCGAGCCGCCATGCAGGGGGTATAGAACTGGAATCCGTTGCGCCCCTGACTTTTCGCCTCGTACATGGCACTGTCGGCGGCGCTGACCAGGGTTTCCGGGCTGTCAGCATGATCGGGATAGATGGCGATACCGATACTTGCCGAGATTGCCACCAGCTCATGGGCCAGCTCAACCGGTTCACGCAACACGGTCAGCAGGGTATTGGCCACGGTTGCCAGCTCGTCAGGCTCTTCCAGATAGGGGATCAGTACCAGAAACTCGTCTCCCCCGAGGCGGGTCGCCAGATCGTTGTGCTGCAGGCAGCAGCGGATCCGCTCTGCCAGCCGCTTGAGCAGCTCATCGCCGACTCCGTGGCCCAGGTTGTCGTTGATCAACTTGAAGCCATCCAGATCGATAAAGAGCAGCCCCAACCGTTTGCGATTGAGCTGCGCGGTTTTCAGCTCAAGGGCCAGCCGCTCCTGCAACAGATGACGATTGCCCAGCTCAGTCAGGGGGTCGTGATAGGCAAGGTGATTCAGCTCGGCCTCCACCTTGCGAATGGCGCTGATGTCGGAGAGGGCGATCACATAGTGAGTGGTGTTGTTGAAGCTGTCATAGACAGCGCTGATCTGCTGCCAGGAGGAGAAGTAGCTGCCATCCTTGCGCAGACAAACCATCTCACCATGCCAGGCGTTGTTGCCGGGGCGCAGGTGATACCAGGGATAGTCGAGGTCGGTGTAGCGCCTGGGATGCATGATGATATCCGGGGTGCGGCCTATCACCTCCTCGGCATTGTATTGGGTCAGCATGGTGAAGGCCGGGTTGACCGACAGAATATGGTGCTCGCTGTCGAGGATGATGATCCCCTCGGCCGTGGTATCGAATACCACGTTGGCCTGATGGAGCCGCTCTTCCTGACGGCGGCGGGCGGTGGCATTGTGAATGACCCCCATGACCCGATGGCCGACCGACTTGGTGGCGGGGACATGGTCGGCATGAATATCGACCCAGTGCCGCTCGTTGAGAGCGGTGAGGTAGCTCAGGGTGAGATGGATGGGGTCATAACTTTGCAGTGCTGCCTTGAGCTGGCTGCCAGATTCCGGTTCAAAACAGTCGACGAACGCTTGCAGCCCGCCGTGGAACTGGTTGGCCTCGATGCCCAGCAGCGGCTCAATCTGTCCGTCGAACAGCAGTCTGTCTTCCGCAACGTGCCATTCCCACACCCCGATTTGGGCCGCTCGCATTGCCAGCTGCAGCCGTTGTTCGGTTTCGTACTGCTCGGTGATGTCCCGTACGATGGCGAGGATGCCGTTCAGCTCCCCTTTCTCATCACGCATCGGACTGTAGGTGGCCTGAAAGCGGCGGGAGCTGCTGTCGTACGCCGCGGTTTGGCCCGTGATGGCGATATCCACGTAGGGCATGCCGCTTCGCATGATCTGCTGAAACATGGGCTCCAGGGTCGGTGCCAGCTTGGGAACCACCTCTCTGAGGTGCTTGCCCTGATGCTCCTCGATGCTTTTGCCATTGATGTCGGCTAGCACCTGATTGACTTTACGGTAGCGAAATTCGCAGTCAAAGACGCCGATGCCCAGAGGGGCATTATCCATCAGCTGTTCCAGGACGGAGTGATCTGACAGCTGGGTCAACATTGCCTCGGTGTCGGCGTTGAAAAGCTTCCCATCCATGATGACCTCAGCATTGATTGTTTTATCACTTGCATCAGTTGTCAGTATGGCACGAACTGTTTGGCCGGGAGTCAAGCGGAGTTATCTGGTTGTTTTGACGGCAAGAATAGGCAGAAAAACTTGATAAAAAGGATGGAAAAAGGGGGCGAGTGGTTATCCCTTCTGGCGACCAAACGCCTGAATACCGCGTACAAATACCAGCCCGCCGAGCAGATGGAAGGGTAGGGCAAGCAGGTAGAGCAGCAGGAAGTGCGACTCGCAGCCACTGCTGTTGATGAAGTCGATCCAGGCGGCCAGCAGCGCCAGCATGCCGGCAATCTGGAAGCGGCGGCGCAGTACCACCTCGACGCCGAGATTGGCAAGGTAGAGGGTGAGCAGGATGCCGGCAAAGCCGGTGAGCTGGGCGGTGCCGTAGAGCTCGCGATCCGGGTTGAACAGCAGCGCGATCAGGGGAGTAATGCCCTGATCCAGCGGGATCAGGGCCAGCAGCCAGCATGCAATCAGAAGCAGGGCTGTCTTCATCGCGGCCTCAGTCGGCGGACGGTGCCGGTTTGACCAGAGAGAGGTAGTTGGCATCCATCTTGAGGAAGACCCCCAGCAGACGGGCACTGGCGCCGTAGAAGCCAAACCGGTCGGCGGCGCGACAGGCGCTTTCGAACTTGTCAAACCAGTCCAGCAGGTGACCGTGCAGCAGCGCTTCCTGCTCGTCGAGCCAGCGTTCCCGCTCGGCCGCGCTCTTGGCTTCCGCCGCACGGATGATGAGATTGCCCATCAGATCCAGCTCGATGGCCAGATGGTCGGCAGGCTCTTTGTATTTGTCGCTGACATTGATACCAAGGCGATCGAGGCGGGCCTGCATCTCGGTCATCGGGGCCTGCATCAGCAGCTTGGCATCGCCGCGGTAGAGCGATTCGTAGGGCAGGGCGCCCTGTTTGGGCTCCACCAGAAACAGGCCGGCGAAGTCGGCGGCTAGTTCCAGCTGGCGATCCGGGCGCACCAGCAGGCGGGCGATGGCATCGTTGAGCTCGGCCACGGCTTCGCGCATCGGATCCAGGGTGGAGAGGCTTTTCAGGAAGCTTCGCACATCATAGGTGTCATATTCGGCGATCTGCTCATCACTGAGTTCGGCGGCGAACAGGGTGGAGAACCACCAGTAGAGTTCGGCCCGGCGTTCGCTGGTAGCCATAAATTCCTGCATTTTTCCTCCGTGGATGGCAATCGGGAGCCTTGATGGCTCCCGATTCTAACGACTTTAAAAATAAAGGAAACTCAAGGGGGCGCTTTCATCCCCCCGGGGTCAGAGTGCCGGGAACATGGGGTCGATGCCCTTGGCCGATTCCGGTGCGCCGAAGGCAGTGACTGCCGGTGCCTGCCCGCGGAACTTCTCGATCTCCACCAGCGCGGTATGGGCCGTGGTGGCCTGCGCCAGGCTGGAGGAGCCGATGTCGGCGGTCAGCACGTTGGGATCGCCATAGGTACAGAGCGTCCCCACCTTGCCACCCTCTTGCGGGCCATACCAGGCCCCTTCCTGTATCCGGACTACCCCGGGGGCGTAGTCATCGCTCACCACCAGACCGGCCAATACCTGGCCGCGACCGTTGAACACCCGCACCAGATCGCCGTCTTTGAGGCCGCGGGATTTGGCATCCTGCGGATTCATATAGACAGGTTCGCGACCCTGCACCGTGTAGGTGGCGCGGTAGTTGTCGGAGGAGCAGAGCTGGCTGTGCAGTCGCTTGTCCGGGTGGCAGGATTGCAGGTGCAGCGGGTACTGTTTGCTGCCTGGCCCGCCGTGGGAGCGCTCGTAGGGCTCGATCCAGACTGGATGGCCCGGGCAATCCCCATAGCCGTAGTCGGCGATGGTCTTGGAGTAGATTTCGATAAGGCCAGACGGGGTACCGAGGGGTTCCAGATCCGGCTCCTGACGGAACGACTCGTGACGCACCCAGGGTTGGCCCGCCGGGAAGGTGACGAAGCCTTCGCCGTGCCAGAACTGGCTGAAACGGGGCAGACGGATGCCGATGCCGCGACCCTGCAGGCGGGCGTCGTCATAGATGCTCTGGATCCACTCCAGCTTGCTCTTGCCGCCGGTGAACTCGGCCTCGCGACCGAAGCGACGGCAAAGATCGGCGAAGATGTCGTAGTCATCGCGCGCCTCGAACAGCGGCTCCACCACCTTGTACATGGCCAGAATGCCCGCGTTGGAATGAGAACCCCACTGCTCGATGTCATCCCGCTCATAGGTGGTGGTGGCGGGCAGCACGATATCGGCGAAGCGGCAGCTGGCGGTCCACTGCTGATCGATGCTGACCACGGTTTCCAGCTTGCGCCAGGCCGCGATCATCTTGTTGCGATCCTGCTGGTGGTGGAACGGGTTGTTGCCGCAGAACACCGCCATTTTCATCTCCGGGTAGGTGATGGTCTGACCGTTGAAGGCGATGGTCTTGCCCGGGTTCAGGATGCAGTCGACGAAACGGGCCACCGGGATGAACTTGGAGTAGCCCTTCCAGTCGCCGTCATGGAGCGGCTTGACCCCGGGAATGACCGAGCTGAAACCGGACATGATGGGGCCGCTGGAGGTGATGGTGCCCGCTCCGTTGTAGTGCCAGCCAAAGCCGTAACCGCCCCCCGGCAGGCCGATCTGGCCAATCATCGAGGCCAGTACCACCAGCATCCAGGCGTACTGCTCGCCGTGGTGCATCCGCTGGACACACCAGCCGCCGATGAGCTGGGTGCGGCCGCTGCTCATGGTGCGGGCCAGCTCGCGGATGGTCTCGGCTGGTACGCCGCAGATGGCGGCGGCCCACTCGGCATCCTTCACCTGACCATCGCGGGTGCCCAGCAGGTAGGGCAGGAACTTGTCAAAGCCGGTGGTGTAGTTTTTCAGGAACGCCTCGTCGTGGCGCTTCTCGCTGTAGAGGGTGTGGGCGATGCCCAGCATCAGCGGTACGTCGGTCTGCGGATTCAGGGTCACCTGATCGCAATTGAGGTACTTCTGGGTCTTGGATTTGACCGGGTCGACACTGATCACCCGGATCTCGCCCTTGGCTACCTTCTCTTTCAGCTGTGCCCAGTAGTCGTAGACGCTGTGATCCGGCACCAGCCAGCCCACCTGCAGGTTCTTGATGGGATCAGAGCCCCAGATAACGATGGTTTTGCTGTGCTCTAGCACCAGCGGCCAGGAGGTCTGCTGTTCATACACCTCCATGGCGCCCGCCACGTGGGGCAGGATCACCTGGGCGGCACCGGTGGAGTAGTCACCGGCCTTGGCCAGATAGGTGCCGTGCAGGTTCATGGCGCGTCCCAGCATGGCGCCAGCGGAGTGCAGCTTGCCCACCGACTGCCAGCCGGAGTGACCGGCATAGAGGGCGCTCGGGCCATAGATCTTCTGCACCCGCTCCAGCTCGTGATAGAAGAAGTCCAGCGCCTGGGACCATGTGACCCGCACGAAGCGGTTTTGGCCGCGTTCGCTGGTGTCGGACTGGTGCCCCTTGCGCAGCCAGTCCAGCCGCACCATGGGGTAGCGGATGCGGGAGGGGTTGTAGACCACTTCACTCAAGGCCTTGAGCATGTCGGTGGGGTGCTTGTCGTGCTCGAACGGTAGGGTCTCGACCCAGCGGCCATCGATCACCCGGGCACGGAAGGCGCCCCAGTGGGAGCCGGACTGCACCAGCTTGTCGCCGGACTCAGCGGCCATCACGGCGCGACCGAGCAGGGAGGGGCCGATCAGGGCAGAGGCACCGCTGGCCAGCAAGCCACCCAGAAAACCACGACGGGAAATATTGATCATCTTGTTATTCCTCTCTCGGATCCGGAACTCGAATCCGGAATTAGTGGCTGCCCTGACCACCGGTATCGGCGGCATGGTTTTGCAGGTATTTGAGCAGGGTGCGCTCCTCTTCCTTGCTCAGGCGATAGTAGGCAGACATCGCCTTGAGCCCCGAGATCCAGCCGTTGGCAGTGAAGTGAGCGGGATCCGGCGCGCCGTGGCAGGAGTTGCAGGTGGACTTGTACATCTCGCCGGCGTAATCCCAGATGGGCTTGAGCGAGGACTCAAAGCCCTTGCCATCGACCCAGGCCTGCACCTGAACCTGTTCCCACTTGATATGGGTGGCGCTGTCGGTCTCCTGTTTGAGCACTTTCTCGCTCGCTTTCAGTTCGTCACGGATGGTGGCGACGAAGACCCGCTTGCCCATGTATTCGCTAAGCACCCGGCCCTTGCCGTCGCTCTCGCGCCACCCTTCGATGGTCACCTTGAGGCGATCGCCGCTGCGGTCTACGACGTCGATGCGGGAAGCGGGCAGCAGTTTGCCGACCGGGTCGCTGCTCTGTTCGCTGGCATAGAGATCTTTTTCACCCAGGTTGTAGAGGGTCTCGGCGGTTGGCGCCTCTTGCGCGTCATTGACCAAGGTGGCGTAAGTGGCCCGGAAGCCGCCCGCCATGTTGGGCAGTTCGTGGGCGATGCCCTTGTGGCACTCGATGCAGTTCATGTTCTTCGCCGCCGCGTCTTTCATCGCCAGCGCAGCCGCCGGGGACTGCTTGGCGTGATCCATGTTGTCGTAGCTGTGGCAGGACTTGCAGGTCTTGGAGTTCTGGCTGCTCATCCGCGCCCACACCTTCTCGGCCAGATGCAGGCGCCGGTCCTCGAACTTCTCCTGGGTGTCGATGCTGTGGCCTATGTACTCCTGATAGAGGTCGTTGGCCGCCTCCATCTTGCGGGCCACCTTGCCGACAAAGTCCTTCGGCTGGTGACAGTCGGTACAGACCGCCTGTACCCCTGAGGCATTCTTGAAGTGGATGGACTCCTTGTACTCCGGATAGACGGTGTCTTTCATGGAGTGGCAGGAGATACAGAATTCGAGGCTGCTGGTTTTCTCAAAGCCATAGTGCAGGCCGACGGTGCCCGCGAGGGTGACGCCGACGCCCACCAGAAGCAGCGCCAGTACCGACCAGCGACGGCTGGGGGTGCGCAGGAAGTGCCACAGTTTTTTCATCATGCTCTCTCACATCACTTTTTTGATGGGAGCCATGATAGGGAGGCGTTGTGAACAGGGCTGCCGCCACAAATTAATGAAATAGGGGTATTTATGACAAAATGTGAATAGAATAATCCTCCCTTGTCGACCATCGTGAACCCTGCCCATGAGCTACCACATTCTGGTTGTTGAAGATGATGCGGTTACCCGCGAGAAGCTGACCGGCTATTTCGAGCGGGAGGGCTATCGGGTGACGGCGGTCGAAAACGGCCAGGAGATGCGCGCCGTGCTGGCGGAGCAGCCGGTCGATCTGGTGATGCTGGATATCAACCTGCCGGGGGAAGATGGTCTGCTGCTGACCCGTGAACTGCGGGCGCGCAGCACGGTGGGGATCATTCTGGTCACCGGCCGCAGTGATGCGGTAGACCGGATAGTCGGCCTCGAGATGGGAGCCGATGACTATGTCACCAAGCCGTTCGAGCTCAGGGAACTGCTGGTGCGGGTCAAGAATCTGCTGTGGCGGATCTCGCTGGCGGCCGCCGCGCCGAGCGAGCCTGCGGTGGCTGATGATGCTGTGCGCTTCGGCCCCTGGCGGTTTGATATTCCCCGCCGCCAGCTCAGCAAGGACGGGGTGCCGGTGCGTCTGACCAAGGCCGAATATGAAGTGCTGGTGGCCTTTGTCGCCCATGCCGGGCGGGTGCTCAGTCGGGAGCGGATCCTGACCCTCATCAGCCATCGCGGCGATGGCCCGAGCGATCGCACCATAGACGTGTTGATCCGGCGGCTGCGCGGCAAGATGGAAGCGGATCCGCGGGATCCCCAGCTGTTTGTCACCGTCCATGGTGAAGGCTATCTGTTTGCCGGCGAGATAGCCTCCTGAGCCCGTTGCGGCGGCCTTGACCTGTTTGACCGGGTATCAGACCGGCGGGCGGGTATCAAACTGCGGGCAGTCGTCGCCAATCTGGTGCCAGGGCGCCTTGGAGCCGACGAAGATGTGAAACGCGGGTCGCTGGCTCGGCACATCGTCCAGTACCCCCAACCGCAGATTGATCTTGCCGCTGCTGCTCTTCTGGCTGAACAGGCTGGAACCGCAGTGACGACAGAAGGCCAGGGTGGTCTCTGCCGATTTGCGGTAGCGGCCGATGGCCTCTTTCCCCTTCACTATGGTGACCTGGTTGCCATCCAGTCCGCCGACCGAGGCGTAATCTCCCCCTGAAAACTTGCGGCATTCGCTGCAGTGGCAGTTCCCCATATAGTCGAACTGATCCGGCAGGGTCAGGGCGACGGCGCCGCACAGGCAGCTGGCATGTAACTCTTTCATCTCTTCTCCTTGAGTGTGCTAATCGGATTTTGAACGGCTATTCGACCCGATAGACGGGACGAAAAGCGCCATCCGAGAGGGAATCTGCGGGGTCGGCCAGCGGCGCAGACAGCGTCAGAATGGGTGGCCCCATCACCCGCGGACACTGTTCGGCACTGGCATCATGGTGTTGCAGCAGGCAGACCGCCTGAGCGACCGCAAGGCGCCCCTGCAGCCGCATCTGATCGCTGTTGGCGGCGAGGATCTTGCCCCGGCGCAGGCCCCGCTGTACCCCGTGGCTGAAGTAGGTGCTCAGCACCAGGGGTCTGTCGAGATGGCGCTGTGACAGTTCGTTGACGGCCACTTCGGCGGCGATGGCGCCCCCCACCAGATAGTCGAGGTCGGGATAGCGGGCCAGCGTCTGCTGCACCAGCGTGCGCTGGATTTCCCGGCTGTTGTCGCCGCGCTCGGTGGTGACCAGCTTGATGGCGCTCCCCTTGATGGCGTCGGCAAAGCCCGGCTCGACGAAGTTGTTGCCGCCGCTCGCCTGCGGGCCAGGGAAGAGGGCAACCGAGACCGGTTTGCTGCCGGCGGGGTGGCGCTGCGCCAGCCAGTGGCCAATCTGCCAGCCCATCTGGTACCAGGAGACCCCCACCTTCGCTTGCACCAGACCGCTGGGCAGATCGTTGACCAGTCCAAAGACCGGCAGCGGCGTGACCTTGATGGCCTCGCGCAAGCCCTGATAGCTCACCGCGCCGAGCAAGATGGCATTGCTCCCTTCCTGCACGCAGCGCTGCAACTGCTGACGCTGCTCGGCGAGGGCGCCATAGCCCCCTGCTTCGTGGATCTGCAACTTGACTCCTAGTCGCTTCGCCTCGTCCACCATGCCCTGATTGACCGAGAGCCAGTAGGCGTCGCGCAGATGGGGGTAGAGGGCACAGAGGGTCAGCGGCTTGGTTGCGGCGGCGGGGGCTGGCCACTGCTGGCGCACCGGCTGGCCACCAAATTCGCCGCCGGGCCAGATATCCACCGCAAAGGCGAGGGCGGCGCGGGGAAGCATTAGCAACCAGATCAGCAACAAGGGGGAGAGATAGACGCTTCGCATGGCCAGGGGTTTTGTTAAAGTGTTGGGCCATATTATCCGGTCAAAGCCGACCACAACCAAGGGACTTCCCGTGAGAATCTTTTCCGGCCTGGGTGGCAAGTTGCTGCTGGCCTTCTCCTTGATGGCGTTGTTGACCCTGAGTGCCTCCCTGCTGGGTTGGGTGGGGCTTAGCCATCTGCGCCAGCTGGAGCAAGGGGTGCAGCAGACTCTGGCCGATCAGGAGCTGGCCGCACGCTCTCTCGCCTCAGCGGTGAGATCCAGAGCGCGTCAAGGCTGCTGGCCACCGCAACCAGCGAGCAGGAGCGGGAGTATCAGGGGCGCCTGCTCACCCTGCAGGGACAAGAGATGCAGCGCGTGCTCAAACAGCTGGGGCGGGACGATCTGCCGCAGGGCATGGCTGCGCTCGATCGGTTGAGCCAGAGCATCATCGGCAATTTGGGCCAGCAGGGCTGGCTGGTGGGAGAGCGATTGACCCTGATGAGCGAGGGGGAGGCACAGCGCGCCCGTCTGGTGGCCGCGGCTGGCCAGATTGCCGAGCTGGCTCGCAGCCAGATGGAGAATGCCGAAACCGTGATGGTGGCAGGGCTTGGCTCACTCTATCAACAGCAGGGAGAGCGGGCTGCGCGGACCCTGGACCGCTTGCTGGAGCAGGATCTCGACTGGCTGGAGCAGATGACCGAGCTGCGCCATCGCACCCTGATGCAGCAGCAGCGCATCGAGGAGATATGGCGCAGCGAACAGCATGATCAATTGCAGACGCTGCGGCAGGATGGGCAGCGCGAGCTGGCCATCTTGCGATTGCGTGCCGGGGCGGTGACCGATCCGGCACGCCGGCAAGCGGTGGAGCAGGCGCTGACCGTGCTGGCACAGAGTGACAAGCTGATGCAACTGCGCAGCGACTGGCTCGGCAAGGGAGAGGCGCTGCGGGTGTTGGCCAATGCCAACGATGCCTTGATGAGCCGTCTCAACCGGCAGGTGGGTGAGCTGGTCAGCAGCGCCCGTGCGTCCCTTGGCGAGAGTCAGCAGGCGTTGAGGCAGCGCCTTAAACTGCTGGAGCAGGCGTTGATGGGAATTGGCCTGCTCACGCTGATGCTGCTGATGCTGTTGATGTGGCGCATGGTCTACGGCCGGATCGTCTGGCCGCTGCAGCGGGCGGTGGCGGGGATGAGTCGGTTGGCGCAGGGGGATCTGGCGCCCTTCGCGCCCATCGTCGGGGCGGGGCACGATGAGCTGGCCGAACTGGGGCGGGCGCTGCAGGTATTTCGTGACAATGCCGTCGAGCTGGGGCGCTATCAGCGCGAGCTGGAGTCGCGAGTCGAGGAGCGCACCGGCCAGCTCAGGCATGCCAACGAGCGTCTCAATCAAGAGGTGGAAAAGCAGCGACTGGCCCGCGCCGAGGCAGAGCAGGCCAACCGGGCCAAGTCGGTGTTTCTCGCCACCATGAGCCACGAGATCCGCACCCCCATGAACGGCATTCTCGGGGGCCTGACGCTGCTGGAAGATACCCACCTCAGCGAGACCCAGCAGCGCTATCTGGCCGCCATCGAGCACAGCGGCGAATCCCTGCTGGAGATCCTCAACGACATTCTCGACTACTCCAAGATAGAGGCGGGCCATGTGGAGGCGCGCCGCGAACCCTTCCCCCTGTTCCAGCTGGTGGATGAGCTGAGCGCGCTGTTTCGGCCAAAGGCAGAGGCCAAGGGGGTCACCCTGGTGCTGGAATATGCGCCCGGGCTGGCGCCTGTGGTCGAGGGGGATCTGGGCAAGCTGCGCCAGGTGCTCGGCAACTTGCTCGGCAATGCGGTCAAGTTTACCGCCCGTGGCCAGATTACCCTGACGGTGGCGCCTCTTGCCTGCCAAGGCCCTTGTGCCGAGCCCTGCATCCGCTTCGTGGTGCGCGATACCGGCCCCGGCATTCCGGCCGATGAGCAGGAGGCGGTGTTTGAGGCGTTTCGCCAGCGTAAGCGTGATATGGGCCATCAGGGCGGCACCGGGCTGGGACTGGCGATCAGCCGCAAGCTGGTGGCCGCCATGGGGGGCGAGCTGAACCTTGCCAGCGAACCGGGCCAGGGGTGTGAATTCAGCTTCAGCCTGCCCTTGCAACGCTCGAGTGCCCAGCTGCCCGCCGAGGCACAACCGCTGCACCTTGGCCAGTCCCGCGACATCCTGCTGGTGGAGGATAACGAGATAAACCGGCTGGTGGCGCACGGCATGCTGACCCGCCTCGGTCATCGCGTCACTCTGGCGGAGGATGGTCGCAGCGCGCTGGCGCTGGTAACCGAGCGCCCCTTCGAGCTGGCGCTGCTCGATATCAATCTGCCCGATATGGACGGCATGACCCTGCGCGAGGATCTGGCTGCCATCAGTGAGGAGATGCATGAACGGCCGCTGCCCGCCATCGCCATCTCGGCCCAGATGTATCCGGAGGATATCCGCCACTGCCTTGCCGCCGGGTTTGTCGATTTTGTCGGCAAGCCGGTGCGGCTGGCGGTGCTGGCGAACGCCATCGATCAGCTGTTTCGGCAGGAGGGCGCCTCTATCGAGCCGCGGGTGCAGTTATCAGTAGTTGTGCCCCCAACTAACCAGCCAGAGTGGGCCAATCCGGTGCTGGATGCCGATCTGCCCCTGCTCGGCATGGCGCGGATCCGCCAGCTGGTTGCGCTGTTTGAGTCGCAAGGGCGGGTGTTGGTGGATGAGTTGGCCCTGGGGGAGGGGAGTGAGCAACGTCAGCTGGCGCACAAGCTCAAGGGGAGTGCGCTGGCGCTTGGGTTGACCGAATTGGCCAGCCAATGTGCGGCTCTTGAGGCGGGAGGCGGGGAGCCTGCGGCAATCGGGGCGCAATTTGACGCGGCGCTGAGCGGGTTGCAGCAGTGGCTGGTGGCCAACAGGGATTCGCCGTTCTGATCCCTGCTGGCGATGTACAACGTTCAGAGGGGGTGGCCAGTCCCTGCGCCGTTATTCTATTTCGCGAAACAGCACCTGCTTGCACTTGGCGCAGACCCATTCCCGGCGAAAATCGCTCAGGTGCACCATGCCCACCTCCAGCAACTCGTGGTGGCCGCAGTGATAACAGAAGATGATATCGCCATCGACTGATTCAGGGTGGGCCGCCAGATATTCTGGCTTTGGTGGGGAGCTGCTCCCACGAGGTGGTGGGAACATGTTTGCGCTGGCTGGTGTAGTAGACCCAGTAGAACAGAAAAAAGACAGCCAGGATCACGAATGTCAGCAGATGGTCCATCTTGAACTCCTCCGGTTAGGTGCAACCCCTCGGATGCATGGCTGCAATCAGCTCCATCACCATTAAATTTGTTTCGAATGAATATGTTACAGGATGGATAAAGAGGGCGTTGTGATCCCCTTCGGGTTTTGCCCGCCCGCCGCGGGATGAGAAATGTGCCGTTTGGCTGAGCGGCCAGGGTATTGAACAGGGAGGGAATCTTGTTTTTCACAACATAAATTCAACATTTTTTTAGGTGGTTGGACTGTCTCTTTGATCCAGCTCACGTTACAATGCCCGCGCCCACTTCACCTAACGCGCAAACGATTTTCAGGAGAGAAACGGATGTTGAAACGTGACATGACCATCGCCAATTATGATCCGCAATTGTGGCAGGCCATCACAGACGAAACCCGTCGTCAGGAAGAACATATCGAGCTGATTGCGTCTGAGAACTACACCAGCCCCCGTGTCATGGAAGCCCAGGGCTCCCAGCTGACCAACAAGTACGCCGAAGGTTACCCCTCCAAGCGTTACTACGGTGGTTGCGAGTATGTGGATGTGGTCGAAACCCTGGCCATCGAGCGCGCCAAAGAGCTGTTCGGTGCCACCTACGCCAACGTGCAGCCGCACTCCGGCTCCCAGGCCAACAGCGCCGTTTACATGGCTCTGCTCCAGCCGGGCGACACCGTACTGGGCATGAACCTGGCCCACGGCGGTCACCTGACCCACGGCTCTCCGGTCAACTTCTCCGGCAAGCTTTACAACATCGTGCCTTACGGTATCGATGAGTCCGGCAAGATCGACTACGACGACATGGAACGTCAGGCTGTCGAGCACAAGCCGAAGATGATGATCGGTGGCTTCTCCGCCTACTCCGGCATCGTTGACTGGGCCCGCATGCGCGAAATCGCCGACAAGGTCGGGGCTTACCTGTTCGTCGACATGGCTCACGTGGCTGGTCTGATTGCCGCTGGCGTCTACCCGAACCCGGTTCCCCACGCTCACGTGGTCACCTCCACCACCCACAAGACCCTGGCCGGTCCGCGCGGTGGTCTGATCCTCTCTGCCGCTGACGACGAGGAGCTCTACAAGAAGCTCAACTCTGCCGTCTTCCCGGGTGGTCAGGGTGGCCCGCTGATGCACGTCATCGCCGGTAAAGCCGTTGCCTTCAAAGAGGCGCTGGAGCCGGAGTTCAAGACCTATCAGGCTCAGGTTGTCAAGAACGCCAAGGCGATGGCCGCCACCTTTATCGAGCGCGGTTACAAGATCGTCTCCGGCGGTACCGACAACCACCTGATGCTGGTTGATCTGATCGGCCGCGAGCTGACCGGTAAGGATGCTGACGCTGCGTTGGGCAAAGCCAACATCACCGTCAACAAGAACTCCGTGCCGAACGATCCGCGCTCCCCGTTCGTCACCTCCGGTGTGCGGATCGGTACCCCGGCCATCACTCGCCGCGGTTTCAAGGAAGCCGAGTCCATCGAGCTGACCCACTGGATCTGCGACGTACTGGACAACCACGACAACGATGCCGTGCTGGCCACCGTGCGTGAGAAGGTGCTGGATATCTGCCGCCGCTTCCCGGTTTATGGCTGATAAGTCAGACCATCCGGTTTGAGACCAATGCCACCTGCGGGTGGCATTGTTTTTTATGGCGTTGGGCAGCAGGGGAGGGATGAGATTGAACCGCGAAGAGAAGATGCAGAGCGAAGAGGCACACTCCTGCGCAGAGCGGGACAAGGCGCTGGAGGCGGAGCTTCGGCTGGCAATCCGCGCCCAGTACCATTTTCGTGCCAGTGAGCAGGGGCTGCTGGCATGGGATGTACGGCGGTTGGTGCGACTGAGCCGTGATCTGCCGCTGCAGGCGGTGGCATTGAGCGACATTGCCGAGCTTGACCGTGATCACTGGTATGGCCATGGCAGCGCCACTCCCACGGTGCGCAGCGTGGTCGAGCACTGCCAGCTCATCATGGCGGCGGATCTCGCCTACCCGGTCATTCTCGACAGCGCCGGTCGGGTGATGGATGGCATGCACAGGATTGGCAAGGCGTTGCTGCTGGGCCATAGCCATATCGAGGCGCGTCGCTTTGCCGTGGATCCGGCGCCCGATTATCAGGGCTGCGACCCCGATGCCCTGCCTTATGACGACTGAGCTCGGTTGATTGGATAGTAAGGGGGAACATCGGAAACACTATTTTTCAAGAGATAGATTGCAGGAGAGAGCTCAGTGAAGAGAGTGCTAGAGATTCGGAACTATCGGCTCAAAGCCGGGAGTGGAGCGATTTTTCATAAGTTGGTGGCAGAGCAGAGTTTGCCTCTACATCGTGAGTGGGGGATGGATGTGGTGAATCACGGACCCTCCCTTCATGATCCGGACGTTTATTTTTTGATGCGGGCTTACGATGACCTTGAGGAATTGAACCGTTCACAGGGGGCATTCTATGCCACTGAAGCATGGCGGACAGGTCCGAGAGAAGCCATTGTCGAGTTGATCGAGAGCGACGCCAATACTGTGCTCTGGTTGTCTGATGTCGCCATTGATGCACTCCGTGGTTGCTGATGGCATCTGTCACATCCCTTGTTTCCACGGGCTTTTACCGGTTCTGGATGGCCGTGCTACACTGGCCGACCTAGATCCTGGCCCGCCGGGCCGGTCCCTGTTCCATTAACGCCGGAGGTCCGATGCATTGCCCATTCTGTAGTGCGGTTGATACCAAGGTGATCGATTCCCGTCTGGTGGCAGAAGGCCATCAGGTGCGCCGCCGTCGTGAGTGTCTGCTCTGTCACGAGCGTTTTACCACCTTCGAGATGGCCGAGCTGGTGATGCCCCGCGTCATCAAGTCCAACGGTTCCCGCGAGCCGTTCAATGAAGACAAGCTGCGTGCCGGCATCCTGCGGGCGCTGGAGAAGCGGCCGGTGAGCATGGAGGCCATCGAAAAGGCGGTCAACCATATCAAATCCCGCCTGCGTGCCACCGGCGAGCGTGAAGTCGCCTCCGAGCTGGTGGGCAATCTGGTGATGGATGAGCTCAAGAGTCTGGACAAGGTGGCCTATATCCGCTTTGCCTCCGTCTATCGCAGCTTCGAAGATATTCGCGAGTTTGGCGAAGAGATTGCCAAGCTGGAGAAGTAAACCGCCATTCTCACCCATGTTGCCGCGTCCGATTACGCTGCGCTAATCGAACCTACGATACTGCGTAAAGTCGAGATGTGTTGTCAAAGGAGCCCGAATGTTTAGTCAAGATGATTACCAATGGATGAGTCGGGCCCTCGAACTGGCCCGCCGCGGCCGCTACACCACGGCCCCCAACCCCTGCGTCGGCGCCGTGCTGGTCAAGGATGGCGTGGTGGTTGGCGAAGGGTGGCATCAGAAAGCGGGCGAGCCCCATGCCGAGGTTTACGCCCTGCGCGCCGCCGGTGACAACGCCCGTGGCGCTACCGCCTATGTAACCCTCGAGCCCTGCTCCCACCACGGTCGTACTCCCCCCTGCGCCGAAGCGCTGATCAACGCTGGCGTGGCCCGGGTGGTGGCGGCCATGGTCGATCCCAATCCCCAGGTGGGTGGGCGTGGCCTGCGCATGCTCTCCGAAGCGGGCATCAAGACAGATTTCGGCCTGCTGGCGAGTGAAGCCGAAGCGCTCAACCCGGGCTTTTTCAAGCGGATGCGTACCGCCTTCCCGCGGGTGACCGTCAAGTTGGGAGCCAGCCTCGATGGCCGCACTGCCATGGCGAGCGGTGAGAGCCAGTGGATCACCTCCCCGGATGCGCGCCGCGATGTGCAACGACTGCGGGCCCGCCACGATGCGGTACTCTCCAGCGCTGAAACCGTGCTGGCCGATGGTGCCTCCCTGACCGTGCGCTGGGACGAGCTTCCCCCCTCGGTCAAGGCAAGTTATCCCAAAGAGACCCTGCGCCAGCCGCTGCGGGTCATCGTCGATTCGCAAAACCGGCTCACCCCAGACTTGCCGCTGTTCCAGAGCGAGAGTCCGGTGCTGCTGGCCCGCCACAAGGCATCCGGCGAGTGGCCCGCGTGGGTGCAGCAGCTGGAGCTGCCGCTGCTGGATGGCAAGCTGGATCTGGTCAGCCTCTTCATGCTGCTGGCCAAGCAGAACGTCAACTCGGTTCTGGTCGAGGCGGGCCCGCGGCTGTGCGGCGCTCTGCTGGAAAAAGGGCTGGTGGATGAGCTGGTGCTCTATCAGGCGCCCAAACTGATGGGCGACGAGGGGCGCGGCCTGTTCCATCTGCCGGGTCTGACCCGACTGTTCCAGGCCCCTAAGCTCGCCATCAAGGATGTGCGCATGGTGGGACCGGATATTCGCATTACCGCCAAAATAGCCTGATTTATCAATGTTCAAGGGGGCATAATCAGCCCCCGTCATCAGCAAGGTGATCTGCATGTTTACCGGAATTATCGAAGCGGTGGGAACCCTGGCCGAACTGCGCCGTCAGGGCGACGACATGGCCCTCACCGTTCATGCGCCGCATCTCGACTTCAGTGACGTCAAACTGGGCGACTCTATCGCCACCAACGGCGTCTGCCTCACCGTGGTTGCTCTTGGTGACAAGAGCTATACCGCCGACGTGTCGCTGGAAACCCTCTCCCGTACCGGCTTTGCCGCCGCCAGAGTGGGCGATCGGGTCAACCTCGAGAAGGCGCTGATGCCCACCTCCCGCCTCGGCGGCCATCTGGTCTCCGGCCATGTGGATGGGGTAGGGGAAGTGAAAAGCGTCTCCAGCAGCGGCCGCGCCATCGAGTACTGGATCAAGGCGCCGGGGGAACTCTCCCGCTATATCGCCGAGAAGGGCTCCATTGCGGTGGATGGCATCAGCCTCACCGTCAACGCGGTGCAGGGGGACCTTTTCCGCCTGACCATCGTGCCCCATACCGCGCAGGAGACCACCATCGCCAGCTGGAAGCCGGGCCACAAGGTCAACCTCGAGGTGGATCAGATCGCCCGCTATCTGGAGCGGCTGATGATGGGGAAAAGTCAGGAGAGCAGCGCTTCGACCCTGACCATGGAGACGCTGGCCAAGGCCGGTTTTCTCTGACGGTGTGCGCTGAATCTGGCCCCCAAAACGATTTTCTGTGATCCCGCTCTGATTGAAATGGAGCCGCTAGCCCCAATCTAGAGCAACATACACTCGCATTTGCGTTGAGCCTGCTGGCTCAACCCCCAAGCACACTGATGGAGTAGCCCATGGCGCTGAGCACAACCCAGGAAATCATTGCCGATATCAAGGCTGGCAAGATGGTGATCCTGATGGATGACGAAGACAGGGAGAACGAAGGGGACCTCATCATGGCCGCCTCCTGCGTCCGTCCGGAGGATATCAACTTCATGGCCCGCTACGGCCGTGGCCTCATCTGCCTGACCCTGACCCGGGATCGCTGCAAGCAATTGGCGCTGCCGCTGATGGTGGATCGCAACAATGCCCAGTTCTCCACCGCCTTTACCGTCTCCATCGAGGCGGCCGAAGGGGTGACCACAGGTATCTCAGCCGCCGATCGTGCGGTGACCGTGCAGGCCGCTGTGGCGCCCAATGCCAAGGCGGCCGATCTGGTGCAGCCGGGCCACATCTTCCCGCTGATGGCGCAGGATGGCGGCGTGCTGACCCGTGCCGGTCACACCGAAGCCGGTTGCGATCTGGCCCGTCTGGCCGGTTTCGAGCCTGCCGCCGTCATCGTCGAGATCCTCAACGAAGATGGCACCATGGCGCGCCGCCCTGACCTGGAGATCTTCGCCGAGGAGCACGGCATCAAGCTTGGCACCATCGCCGATCTTATCGAGTACCGCAACCAGCACGAGACCACGGTCGAGAAGGTGGCCGAGTGCAAGCTGCCCACCGAGTTTGGCGAGTTTGACCTTATCACCTTCCGCGACACCATCGACAATCAGGTTCACTTCGCCCTGAAAAAGGGTGAGGTGCAGGCCGATCAGCCGACCCTGGTGCGCGTCCATCTGCACGATGTGCTGAGCGATCTGCTGCTGACCGACCGCCACGCAGCCCGCAGCTGGCCGCTGCCCAAGTCCATGGCCCGCATCGCCGACGAGGGCGGCGTGCTGGTGATTTTGGGAGCGGAAGCACACGGCGCCGAGCTGCTGGCCCGGGTCAAGGGTTTTGAAGCCGCCGACAAGGGGTTGGCGCCGGAAGGGGCCAAGTGGCAGGGCACTTCACGCCGGGTTGGTGTTGGCTCCCAGATCCTCAAGGCCCTTGGCGTAAGCAAGATGCGCCTGTTGAGCTCGCCGAAGAAGTACCATGCCCTCGGTGGTTTCGGGCTGGAAGTAGTGGAATACGTCGGCGAGTAAAGGACTCAAGGTTCTACCAGAGAAGTACCATCCCCTTCAGGGTGGCTTCGGTCTGGCAGTGGTTGAGTACGTCGGCGAGTAAGCTCGCCGGACTGGTTAAATCGCGATCATGGCTGTCTATTGCGGCCATGGTTTTTGTCGTGGGTCTGTTGTGCTAGAATGTGCGCACTTTTGACTCCGGCCCTTTTGATTGCACAGATACAGGATTTCCAATGAAGGTTATCGAAGGAAATATCGCCGCTCCTGAGGCGCGCGTTGCTATTGTTGTTGCCCGTTTCAACAGCTTCATCAACGACAGCCTGGTGAACGGTGCGGTGGACGTACTGAAGCGTCAAGGTCAAGTGCAGGACAGCAACCTGACACTGGTAAAAGTGCCGGGCGCGGTTGAAATGCCATTGGTCATCAAAAAGCTGGCCAAGAGTGGTCAATATGACGCCATC
Organism: Aeromonas aquatilis; assembly: GCF_054052405.1. NCBI lineage: Bacteria > Pseudomonadati > Pseudomonadota > Gammaproteobacteria > Aeromonadales > Aeromonadaceae > Aeromonas > Aeromonas aquatilis. The sequence goes on from NZ_JBSTYP010000007.1 coordinate 38,635, forward strand.
GTGGCGGTCGGTACTGTCATCCGTGGCGGCACCTACCACTTCGACCTGGTGGCAAACGAGAACAGCAAAGGCATGGCTCAGGTAATGATGGAATATGAAATTCCCGTTGCCTTCGGGGTGCTGACCACTGAAAACATTGAACAAGCCATCGAGCGTGCAGGTACCAAGGCGGGTAACAAGGGTGCAGAGGCTGCACTGGCAGCGCTCGAAATGATCAACGTCCTGAAAGAACTGGACGTGTAACGAGGAGAAGTACATTGAAACCGTCTGAGCGCCGTAAAGCCCGCCATTGCGCCACCCAGGCCATCTACCAGTGGCAGATGACCAAGGCTAACGTGGGTGACATCGAAGAGCAGTTCAAGATCGATCAGGACACCAAGGGTGTAGACCTGAACTATTTCCGCGATCTGCTGTTCGGGGTAGCCCTCCACTGCAACGAGCTGGACAAGGTGTTTGCACCTTTCCTCTCCCGTCCGCTGGAAGAAGTGGACATGGTGGACAAGGCGATCCTGCGTCTGGCGACCTATGAGCTGACCCGTCGTGATGATGTACCGCCGCGCGTGGTCATCAACGAAGCGATCGAGCTGGCCAAAGCTTTTGCTGCCGATGACAGCCACAAGTTTGTCAACGGTGTACTGGACAAGGTGATCAAGTCGCTGAACAAGCGTTGATCCTGCTGTCCGTCAGCATCTAAGAGAGGAGCCAGCTTATTGCTGGCTTTTTACTGTATGGGTGAATTTGAGCTGATTGATAAGTACTTCAAGGTCCCCCACGCCCGCAAGGACGTGGTGATGGGCCCTGGAGATGACTGTGCCCTGCTGACCCTGCCCCCCGATACTCAACTGGCGGTGAGCACCGACACTCTGGTGAGCGGCGTACACTTCTTTCCCGACATGGATCCGGTGGATCTCGGCTACAAGGCGCTGGCGGTCAATCTCTCCGATCTCGCCGCCATGGGGGCCGAGCCGCGCTGGGTGTCGCTGGCGCTGACCTTGCCTGCCATTAACGAAGGTTGGGTCGCCGGTTTTGCCGAAGGGTTTCTGGAGCTGGCCGAGTACTACAATGTGGCGCTGGTGGGCGGAGACATGACCCGTGGGCCGCTCTCCATCACCATCTCGGTGAAGGGATCGGTGCCTGCCGGACGAGCCCTGATGCGCAGCGGTGCCAAAGCCGGTGACGGCGTCTATGTGACCGGCACTCTGGGAGATGCCGCGCTGGCGCTCTCCCACCTGCTGGGCAAACGCACCCTCAACGAGAACCAGTTGGCAGCTGTGCTGCCACGGCTCGACCACCCCCATCCCCGCATTCTGGCCGGTCAGGCGCTGCGCGGGCTGGCGGGCAGTGCGCTGGATCTCTCCGACGGTCTGGCATCGGATCTCGGCCATATCCTCAAGGCCTCCGGCGTGCGGGCCCAGATCGATCTCGATCTGCTGCCGCTCTCGCCGGTGTTGCAGGATGCGGTGAGCGAGCAGGAGGCGTGGCAACTGGCGTTGGCCGGTGGCGATGACTACGAGCTCTGTTTTACCGTACCGGAGGAGCATCGTGGCGCGCTCGATACGGCACTGGCCCACAGCGGGGTCAAGTTCAGCCGTATCGGCCGCATCGTGGCTGGCGAGCCGGGCATCGACTACCTGCGTGGCGACCAAGCGGTCGAGTTGCAACTGAAAGGGTGGGATCACTTCGCATGAGTTTGTTCAGGATAAAGCCCGAGCTGACACGACTGGATCTGAAAAATCCGCTTCATTTTTTGGCGGTGGGGTTTGGTTCCGGTCTCAGCCCCAAGGCGCCGGGCACCATGGGCACCCTGGCGGCCATTCCGCTCTATCTGCTGGTGAGCGGTCTGCCGACCCACTGGTTTATCGCCTTGCTGGCGGTGGGTTTTGTGGTCGGTATTCGTATCTGCCAGAGCGCCACCGATGCCATCGGCATGCCGGATCACGGCGCCATCGTCTGGGACGAGGTGATCGGTTTTGGCGTCACCATGATCGCCGCGCCAGCCGGCTGGGAGTGGGTGGTGGCGGGCTTCGCGCTGTTCCGGTTGTTTGACGTGCTCAAGCCCTGGCCCATCTCCTGGTTTGATCGCCGGATCCACGGTGGCCTGGGCATCATGCTGGACGATCTGATCGCCGGCCTGTTCGCCCTGTTTTGTATGCAATTACTGGCATTCTGGCTCGGCTGAGAGCCACCTTCCGGGGGATGACCGTTCTGGCATCCCCCGATTTATATCTGCTTAATTTTCATTCATCGGCATATGCTGCCGTTTATCATCCATTTCACATAAATATTCACTACTCATTCGGGGCTGGTGATTGTTTTGGAAATAGTGATAAATGCTGCTTGTTGCGTTGTTGTTGAAATTAAAGTAATGATACCAATAGATGTACGGACGCACCGGCCATTTGTGTGATGAAAATCATCATTTATCTCTGCCGAATTGGTGGTTATCTGCACAAAACATTGCGGAATTGTATAACTCAATCATTTACACCCGTGGTCAAACCGTCTAAGTTACTCGCGGGTTATTCCAAAAAAATGCAAAAAACCCGCCCGGATCGCTGGTTTCGCTGCCTCATGGATTGAGCAAATATTGCCCAAGGTAACAACCGGCATCTGCGGCTGATTTACGGACGAATTATTTGGGACGGATGTCCCCCGCAGAGGTAAACATGTCCTTGCTCGAAGTAAAGAACTTGCGGATCGAGTATCCCTCCCGCTACGGGGTGCTGGCCGCGGTGAAGGATCTCTCTTTCTCTATCGAAAAGGGTGAGATTGTCGGGGTGGTCGGTGAATCCGGCGCCGGCAAGTCCACCATCGGCAACGCCGTTATCGATCTGCTGAGCCCGCCGGGTCGCATCGCCCGTGGTGATATCTATCTCAATGGCGAGCTCATCTCCGGCAAGAGCCAGAATGAGATGCGGGCCATCCGTGGCTCCCGTATCGGGTTCATCTTCCAGGACCCCATGACCTCCCTCAACCCGCTGTTCACCGTTGAGCATCAGCTGGTGGAGACCATTCTGGCCAATACCGACCTCTCTCGCGAAGCCGCTTTTGCCAAGGCGCTGGAGCTGATGGGGGCGGTGGGTATCCCGCAGTCGGAGCTGCGCATCAAGCAGTATCCGCACCAATTCTCTGGTGGCATGCGTCAGCGGGTGGTTATCGCCATCGCGCTCTCCTGCGATCCGGAGCTGATCATCGCCGATGAACCGACCACGGCGCTCGACGTCTCCATCCAGGATCAGATCCTCCAGCTTATCCGGGCCCTCTGCAAAGAGCGTCAGGTGGGCTGCATGCTGGTGACCCACGACATGGGGGTGGTCTCCAACGTTACCGACAAGGTGGCGGTGATGTATCGCGGCGATCTTGTGGAGTTTGGCCTGACTGAACAGGTGCTGGGCAGCCCCAATCACCCCTATACCCGCAGCCTCATCTCGGCGGTACCCCGCTCCGATGTGAAGCTGGTGCGTTTCCCGCTGGTCTCCTATATCGAGGATGCCAGTGCGCCGGATACCAATATCGACCTCAAGACCCACTGGCTCGGCCAGAGTCAGGACGAGCGTGCCTATGAAGGGGCGCTGCTGCGGGTTGAGAACGTCGACCTGAAGTTTGTCACCAAGGACTCCATCTTCCCGAGTCGCCGCCAGTATGTGCGCGCCTGCAACAACATCAGCTTCGAGATCTTCGAGGGTGAAACCTTCGGTCTGGTGGGGGAATCGGGCTCCGGCAAATCGACCATTGCCCGCGCCATCACCGGTCTCTATCCGCCTGATACCGGCAAGATTTTCTTCGAGGGGATCGATCTGACCGCTCTCAAGAGCGAGCGCGAGCGTCGCCCGTTGCGTCGCCAGATGCAGATGGTGTTCCAGAACCCCTATTCGTCGATGAACCCGCGGATGAAGGTGCGCGACATCATTGCCGAGCCGATCCGCTTCCATCAGCTGGCGAGCAGCGAGAGCCAGATTGAGGGGATTGTCGGCGATCTGCTGGATCACGTGGGTCTCGGTCGTGGTGCCGGGGTCAAGTATCCCCACGAGTTTTCCGGCGGTCAGCGCCAGCGCATCTCCATTGCCCGCGCCCTGGCCACTCGCCCGCGCTTCCTCATCTGCGACGAGCCGACCTCGGCGCTGGATGTGTCGGTGCAGGCCCAGATCCTCAACCTGCTCAAGGATTTGCAGCAGGAGCTCAAGCTCACCATGCTGTTCATCAGCCACGATCTGCCGGTGATCCGCCAGATGTGCGACCGCATCGGGGTGATGCAGCACGGTCATCTGGTGGAAGTGGCCGAGACCGAGAAACTCTTTACCAATGCCGAGCATGAGTACAGCCGCAAGCTGATCTCCCTCATGCCGGAGTTCAAGGGAATGTCCCGCGAGGGGCTGGAAATCGCAAGCTAGGAGAGCGCCGGTGCGCCGGTCTGCTTGTCAAAAAAAGTGTCATAAGAAAGCCAAAAGCATGGAGAACAAGATGAAGAAAGGATTGTCCAAGATTGCCCTGGCGCTGTTTGCCGCCGGTTTCGCCTTCAGTGTCTCAGCCGCTGATATCAAGGTAGGTGTCGCTTCTGACGCCACTTCGCTGGATCCGCAGGAGCAGCTCTCCGGTCAGACCCTGGAGATGTCGCACCTGGTATTCGATCCCCTGATGCGTTACACCCAGGACTTGCAGTTCGAGCCCCGTCTGGCCGAGAAGTTCGAGCGTGTCGATGACAAGACCGTCCGCTTCCACCTGCGCAAAGGGGTCAAGTTCCACTCCGGTAACGACTTCACCGCTGACGACGTGGTGTGGACCGTCAACCGCCTGAAATCCTCCGTCGACTTCAAGGCGATCTTCGATCCTATCGCCGAAGTGAAGAAGGTCGATGACTACACCGTCGATCTGATCACTGCCAAGCCGTTCCCGCTGGTGCTGCAGACCGTCACCTACATCTTCCCGATGGACTCCAAGTTCTATACCGGCAAGACCGAAGCAGGCAAAGACAAGGCCGAGATCGTCAAAAACGGCGACTCCTATGCCTCTACCCACGTCTCCGGTACTGGCCCGTTCACCGTCAAGTTCCGCGAGCAGGGTGTGAAGCTGGACTATGCCCGCAACGCCAACTACTGGGATAAAGCCTCCAAGGGTAACGTCGAGAACCTGACCGTGGTGCCCATCAAGGAAGATGCGACCCGTGTTGCAGCCCTGCTGGGTGGCGACGTGGACATGATCTATCCGGTTGCGCCGAACGATTTGGAGCGCGTGAAGAATGGCAAGGACTCCCAGCTGGTTACCCTGTCCGGTACCCGTGCCATCATCATCGAGCTGAACCAGAACACCAACCCGGCGCTGAAAGACAAGCGTGTACGTCAGGCGATCAACTACGCCATCAACCAGGTGGGCATTGTCGAGAAGATCAACAAGGGCTTCGGGACCCCTGCCGGCCAGCTGAGCCCGAAAGGCTATGCCGGTCACAACGAGGCGCTGGTGCCCCAGTATGATCTGGCCAAGGCCAAGGAGCTGATGAAAGAGGCCGGTTACGAGAAAGGCTTCAAGATGACCTTCATCTCCCCGGCTGCCCGCTACGTCAACGACGTCAAGATTGCCCAGGCTGTCTCCGCCATGCTGGCCAAGATCAACATCAAGGTGGATCTGAAGACCATGCCGGTGGCCCAGTACTGGCCTGAGTTTGACAAGTGCGCCGCAGACATGCAGCTGATTGGCTGGCACTCCGACACCGAAGATACCGCTAACTTCTTCGAGTTCCTGACCTTCACCAAGGATGCCAAGACCGGTATGGGCCAGTACAACTGCGCCGGTTACGCCAACGCCGAAGCTGACAAGCTGGTGATGGATGCCAACGCCGAGACCGATCCGGCCAAGCGTGCCGAGATGCTCAAGAAGGTCGAAGCCATGCTGATCGAAGATGCTGCCTACGTGCCGTTGCACTGGGAAGATCTGGCCTATGGCGCCAAGAAGAACGTCGACATCAAGCCGGTGGTCAACGTGATGAACTTCCCTTACCTGGGTGACCTGGTGGTCAGCAAGTAAGCGAAGCGCTAAGGAAGGACGGGGCGGGGTGGTCAGCTGGCCACTCCGCCCACTAACAGAAGCCTGTGCCACGACACAGGCCACGTAGAAGGACAAGCATGTTTACATTCCTGCTGAAACGGTTCTATCAGGCCGTGATAGTGATGTTCGTCATCAGCCTGGTCGCCTTCTCCATCCAGGATAACCTGGGTGACCCGTTGCGCGAGCTGGTGGGACAATCCGTCTCCGAAGCCCAGCGTCACGAGTTGCGCGAGAAGATGGGCCTTAACGATCCCTTCCTCGTCAAATACAGCCGCTTTTTGAAAAATGCGGTGCACGGGGATCTGGGCACCTCCTATTTCTTCAAGCGACCCGCTCTCGAGGTGATCCTCGACAAGCTGGTGGCTACCCTTGAGCTGGTGTTTGCTGCCGCGCTCATCATCGTGGTGGTCTCCATTCCACTCGGTGTCTATTCGGCGATCCGCCCGCGCAGCATTCCCACCAAGATCATCATGGCGGGGAGCAGTATCGGTATCTCGATCCCGGTGTTCCTGACCGCCATCATGCTGATGTACCTCTTCTCCATCCAGCTGGGCTGGCTGCCGGCCTATGGTCGCGGCGAGACCCGCAACCTGCTGGGCTGGGAGTCGGGCTTCTTCACCTGGGACGGTATCAAGCACCTGATCCTGCCGGCGGTGTCGCTCTCCTCCATCATGCTGCCGCTGTTTATCCGGCTGGTGCGCTCCGAAATGCTGGAGCAGCTCTCCTCCGAGTACGTCAAGTTCGCCCGCGCCAAGGGGCTGGACAACAACAAGGTCTACTACCAGCACGCCCTGAAGAATACCATGCTGCCGGTCATTACCGTCGGTGGTGTGCAGATCGGCACCATGGTGGCCTACACCATCCTGACCGAGAGCGTGTTCCAGTGGCCGGGGACCGGTTTCCTGTTCCTCGAGGCGATCCATCGGGTCGATACGCCCCTCATCACCGCCTACGTCATCTTCGTGGGGCTGATCTTCGTGGTGACCAACACTCTGGTCGACCTGCTCTACGGGTTGATTAACCCGACCGTTAACCTGACTGCCAAGGGGTAAGCGCATGACTAATGCTGTAACTGCAAGCCCAAGCCGTTGGGCACGATTCAAGAACTCTGACATCGTCTACTACTTCCTGCGGGACAAGGTAGCCATGTTCAGCTTTGCGGTGTTCGTGGTGTTCGTGCTGGCGGCGCTGCTGGCCCCCTGGCTGGCACCGCACAACGTCTATGACCAGACCAGTTTTGATCTGATGGATGCCGAGTTGCCCCCTTCCTGGCTCGAAGGTGGCGAGGAGCGTTTCTGGCTCGGTACCGACAACCAGGGGCGGGATATCTGGAGCACCATTCTCTATGGCGCCCGTATCTCCCTCACCATCGGCCTGTTTGCGGTGGCGCTGCAGTTGGTGATGGGGATCGTCATCGGTCTGATTGCCGGTTACTTCGGTGGCCGCATCGACAACCTGCTGATGCGCTTTGCCGACGTGCAGCTGTCGTTCTCCACCATGATGGTGGCGATCATCATCTCCGCCATCTTTCAGGCAACCTTTGGCTCCGAGTTTTACTCGAAGTTTGCCATCATGATGCTGGTGGTGATCATCGGTATCGCCGAGTGGCCGCAGTACGCCCGTACCGTACGCGCCTCTGTGCTGGCGGAGAAGAAGAAGGAGTATGTGGAAGCGGCCAAGGTGATGGGGTTCCGCGCCCCGCGCATCATGTTCCGCCACATTCTGCCCAACTGTTTGTCGCCCATTCTGGTGATCTCCACCGTGCAGGTGGCCAACGCCATCATGAGCGAGGCGGCTCTCTCCTTCTTGGGGCTCGGGATGCCGGTGGATCAACCGTCGCTCGGTTCCCTCATCAGCGTCGGCTTCAACTACATCTTCTCCGGCTCCTGGTGGATCACCGCCTTCCCGGGTATCTGTCTGGTGGTGCTGGTGCTGGTCATCAACTTGCTGGGTGACTGGCTGCGGGATGTGTTTAACCCCAAGATCTACAAAGGGTAACGCGGGCCTACTCTGAGGCGCCGAGTCGCAGCTGTCAGAGCATTTGGATAAAAAAATCCGAAACCGGTTTAGCCGGTTTCGGATTTTTATTGGTCTTGAGCAGACAGCTTGTTGATTGCACACCCATCAGTAGTGCGGTGGCGGGGTCTCTTCGGCCATGCTGGCAATCTGGCTGGGCTGTACGCTTTGCAATTTGTCGATCAGCAGCTGGATCTGGTATTTGAGCCGATCGAGTTCACGGCCCTGGGTGGTCACCTCGTCGTTGAGCTGCTCTATGGTGTATTCCGCATAGGCGAGACGGGTTTCCAGGGTTTCGATGCGATCGTTAAGTTGCTGACTCATGGGCCTTCGGGTCCTTACTTGATTGTCCAGATTTCGGCCAGACCACTGGAGCTGGCACTGATAAGGTGGCTATTGTCGCGCAAAGCGACGCCGTAGACCACTGCGCTGGGCGGTTTCACCTTGGGTTGTGGCGAGACGCGCCAGCTCTGCAGCAGGGCACCATCACTCACTTGCCACAGGGAGAGCTGACGGGAAGGGGCGCCGGTGATGAGCCACTTGCCATCGTTGGCAAAGCGGGCGCTGGTGTAGACCTCGAAGCGGTGATCATATTGCAGCTGACTCACCTCCTTGCCGGTTTTCAGCTCCCAGATGCTGGCCTGGCTGCTGTCGGCGGTGAAGGCGTAGCGGCCGCTCGGCTCCAGTCTGGCCATGATCACCCGGCCACCATGGTTGAAGCGCCAGATCACCTGCCCGCTACGGGTATCCCACAGATAGGCGCTGTAGTCGTTGCCGCCGGTCAGGGCGTAGCGACCGTTGGCGGAGAGATCCACCGTATTGACCTGTTCGGTGTGCCCCAGAAACTGCAGGCGACGGCCGCTTCGGGTGTCGAGCCACTCGGCCTTGCCATCTTCCCGCCCGATCAGCACATAACGACCGTCGGCAGAGAGCGCGATGTCCCTCAGCCTGGATTCAGGAAGTGAGTAGTAGCCTTGTGATTGCCCGTCGCTCAGCCGCCAGGTAGCAAAGGTGTCGGGGGTGGCGGTGACGGCATGGCTGTTGCCCTCGGAAAAACGGGTAATGAATACCAGATCATCCGCCGAGTCGGATTGCTTCCAGCGCCAGCGTTGACGGTTCTGTTCCAGATCCCAGACGATGATGCCCTGGCTGATGCTGGAGACGATGGCCTGCTTGCCATCACTGGAGAGATCTGCGGTCAGCAGACCCGTGCTGGCGAGGGGCATTTGCTGGCTGGGTTGGGAGCTCAGCTCGCAACCGGTGAGCATTAAACATAGGCTCACCAGATAAATGGCACTTTTTATCATTTTTGCGGTCTCACGCTTTTGTTACCTGCGATCACGGCGTTAGTATAAGGCGCTTATCACGATAAACCTCTCATTTCACGATGGAACCGAGAGCGGTATTTGGAGTTTGGAGAAACTGATGAACAAATTTCTGAAGGTGTCCCTGTTGGCGGCGGCGGTTGCCGTCGGTCTGACTGCTTGCCAAAAAGACGAGAAGCCTGCTGCGGCCAATACCGCCGAAGTGAAGGCAGAAGCCAGCAAGCCGGCAGAGGCGACCAAGGCCGAAGCCAAGAGCTTTGAAGAGCAATCCGGCTACGCAATTGGCCTCTCCATGGGTCGTTACATCGCCAATACCCTGGAGCGTCAGCAGGAACTGGGCATCAAACTGGACAACGCGGTGATCCTGAAAGGGGTGACCGACGGTCTGGGCAAAGAAGCCAAGATGACTGATGAAGAGATCCAGAAGGTACTGCAAGAGTACGACGCCAAGATCAACGAGCTGACCAAGGCCAAGGCCGAGAAAGACGCCGTTGAGAATCTGAAGAAGGGCGAAGAGTACCTGGCTGCCAACGCCAAGAAAGAGGGTGTGAAGAGCACCGAATCCGGCCTGCAATATCTGGTCGAGAAGATGGGTGACGGCGCCAAGCCGAAGTCTACCGATATCGTCAAGGTTCACTACACTGGAACCCTGACCGACGGCACCAAGTTCGACAGCTCCGTCGATCGTGGCGAGCCGGCCACCTTCCCGCTCAACCAAGTCATCCCGGGTTGGACTGAAGGCGTGCAGCTGATGCCGGTTGGCTCCAAGTTCAAGTTCTTCCTGCCGTCCAAGCTGGCCTACGGCGAGCATGGTGCAGGCTCCATCCCGGCTAACGCCGTGCTGGTGTTTGACGTCGAACTGCTGGCTATCGAGAAGCCGGCTGCAGAAGACGCCAAGAAGTAATTCCTTTGTATCGATGAAAACGGCTCCTTAAGGAGCCGTTTTTACTTGTGTATTCCCTGCAATCGCGGGATAACAGAGCTGTCTTGGCGTTGGGTTTGCGCGCGAAAATAAGGCAAAATAGATCGCAGAATCAAATACAAGGATGAGTCCAGTGGCTGAAAATAAATCGCGTGTCCTGCTGGTGGAAGATACCCGTAGTCTGGCGGTGGTCTATGAACAGTACCTGCGCCAGGAGGGGTACGAGGTGGTGCTGGCCGACTGCGGTCAACAGGCGTTGGCGCAGTTGCTGGCAAGTCCTCCCCCCGTGGTGCTACTGGATCTGGAGCTGCCGGATATGTCCGGTATGGATATTCTGCAAATGATCACCGAACAGCAGTTGCCCTGCTCTGTGGTGGTGATCACCGCCCACGGCTCGGTGGATGTGGCGGTGGAGGCGATGCGCCTCGGTGCCTTCGATTTTCTGACCAAGCCGTTTGACAGCAAGCGGCTCTGCGCCACCGTTCGCAATGCCTTGAAACACCAGCAGTTGAGCTCGCTGGTTGCCCACTATCGGGAGAACTTCGAGCGCAGCTCCTTCTTCGGTTTTATCGGTGCCTCCATGTCGATGCAGGCGGTCTATCGCATCATCGAGAGCGCGGCGCCCAGCAAGGCGACCGTCTTTATCACTGGCGAGAGCGGCACCGGCAAAGAGGTGTGTGCCGAGGCGATTCACCAGTGCAGTCCCCGCAGCGAGCAGCCCTTTATTGCCCTCAACTGCGCCGCCATTCCCCACGATTTGATGGAGAGCGAGATCTTCGGTCATGTGAAGGGCTCTTTTACCGGCGCCCAAGGGGATCGCAAGGGGGCGGCCAGTCTGGCTGATGGCGGTACCCTGTTTCTCGACGAGATCTGTGAGATGGACCTGGATCTGCAGAGCAAGTTGCTGCGCTTTATTCAGACCGGCACCGTGCAGCGAGTCGGCAGTGGCAAGCTCGAGACGGTAGATGTCCGCTTTATCTGCGCCACCAACCGGGATCCGCTGGTCGAGGTAAAAGCGGGCCGTTTTCGCGAGGATCTCTACTATCGGCTCCACGTCATTCCCCTCACCCTGCCGCCGCTGCGGGAGCGGGGCGAGGATATCCTGCTGCTGGCGCGTACCCTGCTGCAGAGCTACGGCAAGGAGGAGAACAAACGCTTCAAGGATTTCGATGTCGAGGCGGCGCGAGTGCTGCTCGACTACCCCTGGCCTGGCAACGTACGCGAGCTGCAGAACGTGGTGCGCAATATCGTGGTGCTCAACGACAAGGAGCTGGTGAGCCCGGATATTCTACCGCCACCACTCAATGGGGGTCGTCCCCAGCCACCGACTGCGATTGCGGCAGCGGTGGCATCGGCTCCGGCAGCCGCCGGGGTGGCCAACGGGCCAATCCGCCCGCTCTGGCTGGTGGAGAAAGAGGTGATCGAACAGGCCATCGCCAGCTGTGACGGCAATATTCCCAAGGCGGCGGCCCTGCTCGAGATCAGCCCCTCCACCATTTACCGTAAAAAGCAGGGGTGGGAAGAGTCCAATCGGGCCTGAACCATCTTGCCAGCAGAAAGGGCGGCTAGCGTGCCGCCCTTGCTATTTTGGGGATCAGAGTTTGGCGAGGCACTTGAGGCGGGCCAGTCGCTCCCCCTCATGGGCGCTGAACCAGCGGTCCTGCGACAGCAGAAACCAGGCGCGGGAGAAGTATTCCGCGGTCAGCGGATCGTCCAGCACCAAGGCATTCTCCCCCAGCTCCTCGAACAGATAACCATCCTCAGGTTCGCCAGCCTCGGCCATATCGGCCTTGAGCTGGTGCAGCTCTGCCAGCGCCTGCTGGTGCTGCCCCTGGGCCCGGGTCAGGCGAGCCAGACTCCAGCGGGCGATAAACGCCTTGGCCGGCTGGTTATGCTGCAGATGCCAGGCCAGACACTTCTGCTGCTGGATTTTCGCCTCCTCAAAGCGACCCAGTTCGAACAGGGTCCAGCCCTGATTGTTGTAAAGGGGGGCCAGCCAGCCACGCACCTTCTCGTCACTGCTGCGTTCCGCCAGCTCCATCGCCAGTTGATGCCAGCGGCTCTGCTCTTCCAGCGGTACGGCGATGGCGATCATGTGAGCGGCGTCGATGGCGAGATAGGTCTCCTTCTCCTTGAGTCCCCACTGCCAGGCTTGTTCAAAAAGCGGTTTGGCACTTGCTTTGTCGCCCGCCGAGTTAAAGGTGCGGCCTCGCTCCAGCAGGGCCCGGATCCGCGCTCTGGGGGTTGTGTCGGTGAGGCGAGGCTCTATCTCGTCGAGCAGCTGATGGGCTTCGGCAAACTGGCGCTGCAGCGAATGGGTACGGGCAATTTGGGTCAGCAACTCCAGTTCGAGTTGCAGGTCGGCGGCGGCGCGCGCTTCGGGAAGAAGGGTGTGAAAACGAAGGGCACTGGCGGCGGGATCCTGATAATCCCACAGCGCCATGAAATCGGGCGGATTGTCCATTTGGCCTCCTTGCTGGTTATCCTGTCACCAAGATGCCTGCAGGCCATTGTTTGTACAAGGGGCGCCCGTCACAGAGCGCCCCTTGAGTCATGTTTACGGCTGTGGCCAGTTGCTCAGTAGACCATGGCCAGGCTCATCAGCATCAGACCGAGGGCGGCAAAGGCACCCTCCTTGATGGCGAGCCTTGGCACCAGCGCCTTGGGCAGGGCCGGAAACAGGCTCAGGGCAAAGCCAAGGCCCGGCATCAACCAGTGGAATGCCGGATCGCGCAGGGTGGGATCGGCGGCTCCATTGATGATGATCAGCAAAATAAACAGGGTGAAGGCGGGGAGGATAAACCAGCGTACCCCACCGGCGGCGACCGCCCGCAGCGGCGAAATGCGATAGAGCAGCATGGTCACAAGGAACAGAACAAAAGGGGCCAGCAGATAGAGCGGAGCGGGGTTCATAACATCTTTCCTGAAAACTGATCGTCAAAAAAACGGTTGTCCGGTGCAAGAGGCGCGGGATTTAATCACTCTTCGCAGGTAATCACCAGCAGCCCGGGCCCGGGCTGTGAAGAGGATCCCGGATAAAGGTTTGCTAGCGCGTCTTAGTGCAACCAGAACCAGGCTGCTGCAAATCCCACCCAGCTCAGCACCAGCAAGATCCAGGGCAGGGGATGCTGATGGCTTACTTCAACCAGCTCCAGCTGATCGTCTTGCTCTTCGGTTTGGGGCGCGCCCTGTGGTTGCCTGGCTTTGGCCTGCAATTTTTTCTGGCGGCTCGCTTCACGGGCCCGCGCCTTCATCTGTTTCTTGTATTCGTCGATGCCTTTCTGGATCCCTTGCGCGATAAGCTGGGTCTGTTCCTTGGTCTGCCCCGGCTTCTGGTTGGCACGGGCAATTTTCATCGCCTCCTGCTGGGTCTCGGGGGAAATCTTGTCGTACTTGGCCATCAAATCATCTCCTCGGGCATGGCTGGCTGGGGAGTATGCCATAAAGGCGCGTCCGGGTGGTGCTCCTTGGTGCGGGAGGGGAGCAAGTGAGTGACTGCTCAACAAAAAAACTGATAAATCAGCAGGAAGCTGGATGTTGGGCCGAAGATCACAATTAGCAGAATTTGTGAGTCATCGATGAAAAACGGTCATCTGTTGTTTGTTATATTGGCGCCCGACCCGCTGGACAGGGTTGGTAAATAACAAAACAATCAAGGTGATATGGAAATGAATAATAACTTTATCAAAGGCGGCGTGGCACTGGCCGTGCTTGCTGCACTGACTGGCTGTAATACCTCGACTAATGACACCGTTGCACCCTGCACCGAAAATGTCTGCAAACTGACCATATTGCACACCAACGATACCCACGGCCGTTTCTGGCATAACGAGAAAGATGAGTACGGCATGGCTGCCCAGAAGACCCTGGTCGATCGGCTGCGTAGCGAGGCCAAGGCGGCTGGCAGTGAAGTGCTGATGCTCTCTGGCGGTGATGTAAATACCGGGGTACCCGAGTCCGATATGCAAAATGCCAAGCCTGACTTCATGGCGATGAATAGCATTCGCTACGATGCCATGGCGGTGGGTAACCACGAGTTTGACAATCCGCTTAAAACGTTGGAAGAGCAGCGCAGCTGGGCCAAGTTCCCCATGCTCTCCGCCAACATCTATGACAAGGCGAGCGGCAAGCGCTACTTCGATCCCTACAAAGTGTTCAAGCTGGAGAGCGGCCTCAAGGTTGCCGTACTGGGTTTGACCACTGAAGATACTGCTCAGCTGGCGGCAACTGCCAATGTGGAAACCTTGGAGTTTCGCGATCCAACCACGGAAGCGGCTGCATTGAGCAAGCAGATCCGTGACAAGAGAGAGGCCAATCTGGTCTTCGCCATCACCCATATGGGCCACTATGCCGATGGTCAGCACGGCAGCAATGCGCCGGGCGATGTGGAGATGGCTCGCAAGCTGCCGGTTGGCACCCTGGATGGCATCATTGGTGGCCACTCCCAGAACCCGGTCTGTATGGAGCCGAGCACCCCGAACAAGTACAACGCCAATTTCAAGCCGGGTGATAATTGTAAACCGGATAACCAGAATGGCACCTGGATTATGCAGGCCCATGAGTGGGGAAAATATGTGGGCCGTGCCCAGTTTGAGTACCAGAATGGCAAGTTGACCATGACCAGCTATGACCTGATCCCGGTCAACCTGAAAGGTAGTGATGGCAAGTTTGTACAGGACGAAATTATCAAGGATCCTGAGCTCTATAACACCCTGCTCGCCTATCAGGAACAGGGCCAGGAAAAACTCAATGAGCGCATCGGTGATACTGATGGCTTGCTGATAGGTAACCGTTCTGTGGTGCGAGCGAAGCAGACCAACCTAGGTCGTTTAATCACTACCGCCACAGCTTCCCGTTTGAACACTGACTTTGGCATCGTCAACTCTGGCGGTGTGCGTGATGATATTCCTGCAGGTGAAATCACCTACCGCAGCGTTTTGAAGGTGCATCCTTTCGGCAACCAAGTTAACAGGGCTGAGATGCAGGGAAGCGAGCTGGCTGCCTATCTGGGACAGGTTGCGACCAAGACCAGCGGTTCCGGCGGTTATGCCCAGTTTGGCGGTATCGAGATGGTAGTGGATTGCCAAGCCAAGAGCGTGAATATTTCTCGCGTTGGTGGCAAGGCGTTTGACCCTGCGGCTACTTACAGCTTTGCTATTCCGAGCTACAGTGCGGATGGCGGTGATAGTTATCCCAAGATCACAACCAAAAACGCAGGTTTGGTTGATGCTGATGTGTTGAAAAACTATATCCAGGATCAAAAGTTCATTTATGTTGCCGCTTATGAGCCGAAGAACGAGGTGAGCTATATCAACTCAACAGTTAGCTATGGTTGCAAGTGAGTTCCGTTATTTTGGCATAATCATAACATGAGCTACACTCGGAAGCCCTTTTAGAGAAATCCCCAGGCATTACCTGGGGATTTTTTCGAACCGTTACTGAATTTTCCTGTCTATTGCATCACATCGTGTCTCGTCAGGCTTGCAGCCAGCTTTCGATACTGCGCTGTATGCCTGCATCGTCCAGACCGAGCAGGGCATAGATCTCCTGCTGGGTACCCTGTTCCACAAAGCGATCCGGCAAGCCGAGGTTGAGTACCGGCCTGCACTGTTTATTGCGCATCAGCAGCTCGTTCACCGCCGAACCGGCGCCACCCATGATGGCATTGTCTTCGATGGTGACGAAGTGACCGTGGCTGGCCGCCAGCGACAGCACCAGCGCCTCATCCATCGGTTTGACAAAGCGCATGTCCACCAGAGTGGCATCCAGTGCCTCTGCGGCCACTTTCGCGTGGTGCAGCAGGGTACCAAAGGCCAGAATAGCGGTGCCCTTGCCCTCTCGCAGGATTCGTCCCTTGCCAAGCGCCAGCGCCTGCATTTCTGACGAGATGGGGGCGTCGCTCAGGCTGCTGCCGCGCGGATAGCGCACTGCGGCAGGGCCCTGATGGAGATAGCCGGTATAGAGCATCTGGCGGCACTCATTCTCATCAGATGGCGTCATCACCACCATGTTGGGCACGGTGCGCAGGAAGCTTATGTCGAACGCCCCCTGATGGGTCGGGCCATCGGCGCCCACCAGACCGGCCCGGTCGATGGCGAACAGCACAGGCAGATCTTGCAGCGCCACGTCGTGGATCACCTGATCGTAGGCACGCTGCAGGAAGCTCGAATAGATCGCGACCACCGGCTTTTTATCAGCGATGGCAAGACCCGCGGCGAACGTGACTGCATGCTGCTCGGCAATGGCCACATCGAAGTAGCGGTCCGGATACTGCTGGCTGAATTTCACCAGCCCGGAGCCTTCACGCATGGCGGGGGTGATGCCGACCAGCTTCTCGTCTTTGGCAGCCATGTCGCACAGCCACTGGCCAAAGATGGCGGAGAAGGTGGGTTTGGCGCTGCTCGCCTTGGGCAGGGAGCAATCGTCAGGATTGAACTTGGGCACGGCGTGATAACCGATAGGGTCTTTCTCCGCCGGCTCGTAACCCTTGCCCTTCTTGGTTTTGACGTGCAGCAGTTGCGGGCCCTTGAGGTTGCGCATGTTGCGCAGGGTCTCGACCAGTGCCTCGATATCGTGACCGTCGATGGGGCCGATATAGTTGAAGCCGAACTCCTCGAACAGGGTGCCGGGCACCACCATTCCCTTGAGGTGCTCTTCGGCCCGCTTGGCCAGCTCCTTGACCGGCGGCAGACCCGCCAGCACCTTCTTGCCGCCTTCGCGGATGGTGGTGTAGAGCTTGCCGGACATGACCCGGGCCAGATGGTTGTTGAGCGCCCCGACATTCTCGGAGATGGACATCTCGTTGTCGTTGAGGATCACCAGCATGTCTTTATGGACATCGCCGGCGTGGTTGAGCGCTTCAAAGGCCATCCCTGCGGTAATGGCACCATCACCGATCACCGCTACCACCTTGCGACCCAGCCCTTCACTCTCGGCGGCGACCGCCATACCGAGCGCCGCACCGATGGAAGTGCTGGAGTGGCCGACGGAGAGCACGTCGTACTCGCTCTCGCCACGCCAGGGGAAGGGGTGCAGACCGTCTTTCTGACGGATGGTGTGGATCTGATCACGGCGCCCGGTCAGGATCTTGTGGGGATAGGCCTGATGGCCCACATCCCAGATCAGCCGATCGAACGGGGTGTTGTAGACGTAGTGCAGGGCCACGGTCAGTTCGACCGTGCCGAGACCGGAGGCAAAGTGTCCGCTGGAGCGGCTGACAGAGCGCAGCAGATATTCGCGCAGCTCGTTGCACAGCACCGGCAGCCGATCTTTGGGCAAGGAACGCAGCTCGACCGGAGTGTCCGCGAGGGCCAGGTTGGGGAAATTGCTAATATCAACGCTCATATTGTTACTGTTATCCAGCGTTTAGTGGGTTCGCTCGATGATGTAATCGGCAAACGCTTCCAGAATGTCGGTATTGTAGGGCAAGGATTGCAGGGCTGTTAAGGCTTTCCCATGCAGTTCGCGAGCCAGCTCACGGGCATTTTCGAGTCCGAGCAGGGCCGGATAGGTACTTTTCTCCAGCGCTAGGTCAGAACCTTGTGGCTTGCCCAGGGTGGCGGTATCACCTGTGATGTCGAGGATGTCATCCTGCACCTGAAAGGCGAGGCCAATCGCGGCGGCATAGGTTTGCAGGGCAGCCAGCGTGGCGTCATCGACATCGGCTTTGCACAGGGCGCCGAGCGCCACGGCGCATTCAATCAGCGCACCGGTCTTGTGGCGGTGTACCTGCTCCAGTTCGGCAAGCGTGATCTGGCGCCCTTCAGCCTGCAGGTCCAGCGCTTGACCGCCGCACATACCGAGATAGCCGGAGGCGCGGGCGAGGGTACTCAGCATCCGCACACGGTTGGCCATCAAGGAGTCGGGCATGGGGTGATCGGCCAGAATGGAGAACGCCAGGGTCTGCAGCGCATCACCGGCCAGAATGGCGGTTCCTTCGTCAAACGCCTTGTGAACGGTTGGCTGACCACGACGCAGGTCGTCGTTATCCATGGCGGGCAGGTCATCGTGAAGCAGGGAGTAGGCGTGGATGCACTCCACGGCAGCTGCGGGGCCATCCAGCAGTTCGCTCTTGACGCCCAGCATCTCGCCGACCGCGTAGACCAGAAACGGGCGAACCCGCTTGCCGCCCAGCAGCAGGCCATAACTCATGGCATCGCGCAGGCGCGGCGCCATGGCGGGCAAGGATTCAAGTTGTGCTGACAGACAGTCGTCAATACGCTGACGATGCAGACGGGAAAAATGGTCCAGCGCCACTCACTCCTCTCCTTGTTCTGGCTGGAAGGGGGCGAGCTGGTCACTGCCATCAGCTTGACTGAGCAGGATCTGGATCTTCTGTTCGGCCAGTTCCAGCTTCTGCTGACCGGCCCGAACCAGATGAACTCCCTGCTCGAACTGCTTGAGTGCCTCTTCCAGGGGTAGGGAACCTTGTTCCAGCTGATGAACGATGGTTTCCAGCTCTTCCAGAGTGGCATCAAAACTCAGACGGTCGATTTTTTTACTGGCCATGTCCATCCTCGGGGATTGCAAAAAACGGCTTATATTAACATCGACCGTCCACAGGGGGGAGGCAGAAAAGCATTGCCCCCTCAAACTCTCGCTAAACTGGCCGATAATGAGCCATCATTCTCAGTGGATGCATGCTTGCCGCTAGGGTCGCAATAGCAGAAAATTCAACAAACTATAATTAGGCATAAGAACCGGTGACAGGAGTAGGGACGTGGATCTAGGCAGTCTGATAGGGATAGTGCTGGGTTTCGGGGTGGTGGTGTACGGCATGCTGCTGGGTGGGCCCATGAGCATGTATGTGGATATGCCATCGGTCTACATCACCATCTTTGGTTCCATCTTCATCGCCATGATGAAGTTCAACCTTGGCCAGTTCCTGATGGCATTCAAGGTGGCGGGCAAAGCCTTTATGTACAAAGGCGACAAGCTTGAAGACCTGATTACCAAAGCCGTCGAGCTGGCTGATGCGGCTCGCAAAGGGGGCTTTCTGGCGCTGGAGGCCGCAGAGATCCCCAATGCATTTATGAAAAAAGGGATCGACATGCTGGTGGATGGTCACGATGCCGATGTGGTGCGTGCCGTGATGGAAAAGGATATCGACCTGACAGCCGAACGCCATGTCATTGCCATCAAGGTATTCCGTACCCTTGGGGATCTGGGCCCTGCCATGGGGATGATAGGTACGTTGGTGGGTCTGGTGGCCATGCTGGCCAACATGAGTGATCCCAAGTCGATCGGCCCGGCGATGGCGGTGGCCTTGCTTACCACTCTGTACGGGGCTATTGAGGCCAATATGTTGGCGATCCCGATAGCAGACAAGCTGGAGCTGCGCAGCGGGGAGGAAAAGCTCAGTCGTACCCTGATCCTTGATGCCATTATGGGGATTCAGGATGGTCAGAATCCGCGGGTGATCCAGTCCATGCTGCAGAATTATCTCAACCAGTCCAAACGTAATACCGGCACCGAATAGGGGGCACTATGTCTGATTGCAAATGCCCGCCGCCAGGGTTGCCCGGTTACATGGGAACCTTTGCTGATCTGATGTCGCTCTTGATGTGCTTCTTCGTGCTGCTGCTCTCCTTTGCCGAGATGGACGTACAGAAGTTCAAGCAGATAGCCGGTTCCATGGACAAGGCGTTCGGGGTACAGAACATCCTCGAGGTGAAAGATATTCCGAAGGGAACCTCGGTGATTGCCCAGGAGTTCAGGCCCGGTCGCCCCGAGCCCACGCCGATTGATACTGTGATGCAGCAGACTATCGATATGACCCAGACCGAGCTGGAGTTTCTGCCCGGCGAGGCGGATCAGGCCGGTGGTCAGGACAAGAGTGATGGCAAGCAGACAGGAGGCGATACCGCGCAGGATGCACAGAAGGCGCAGCAGCAGTCCAATACCTTGGCAAAAGCGCTCGCTGAACAGATGAAAGAGCAGATCCAGGATGGTGCCATCGAGATCGAGGCGTTGGGCCAGCAGATCATTATCCGGATCAGGGAAAAAGCGTCGTTTCCGGCCGGTTCGGCGTTTCTGCAGCCCCAGTTCTGGCCGGTTATTCGCAAAGTTGCGACCCTGCTCAAGGATGTGCCGGGTGAAATCACTATTTCCGGTCACACTGACAACGTGGCAACCGAAGATGAGCTGTTCCAGTCCAACTGGGAGCTGTCGTCACAGCGGGCGGTGGCGGTCGCGCACCAGATGATCAAGGTCCCCGGTTTTGATCCGGGGCGTCTGGTGGTGCAGGGAATGGCGGATTCCCAGCCATTGGTGCCCAATACCACCCCCGATAATCGCCGGATGAACCGGCGGGTCGAGATTTCCATCATGCAGGGCAAGCCGACCGTTTCGGCTCCCATTTCGGTGCCGGAAGGGAAGTAAGCGAGTGTAATTGTGATGATGCAAGTGGGATCTGCATCAGGGGGCTGACGTGGATTTTGTGTCGGCTTCATATTAAGATGCCCCATCCGAACCGATTGCTGCGGCCTCCTTGCAGATGGTCGCAGCTTCTATTTTCAAGCAACCCAGGTTTCGACTATGAATCATACTCCGATGACTGTTCGCGGCGCTGAGAAGCTGCGCGAAGAGCTCGATTATCTCAAGACCGAGCTTCGTCCCCAGATTATCGAAGCGATTGCCGATGCCCGTGAGCACGGCGATCTGAAGGAAAACGCCGAATACCATGCCGCTCGCGAGCAGCAGGGGTTCTGTGAAGGCCGCATTCAGGAGATTGAAGCCAAGCTCTCCAATGCGCAGGTGATCGATGTCACCAAGATGACCAACAACGGCCGCGTGATTTTTGGCGCGACGGTGACTCTGCTCAAAAGCGAGACAGAGGAAGAGGTGGTTTACCGCATCGTGGGTGATGATGAGGCCGACATCAAACAGAACCTTATCTCCGTCAATTCACCGATTGCCCGCGCCCTGATCGGCAAGGAAGTGGACGATGTTGCGATCGTCAAGACGCCTGCTGGCGATGTGGAATATGAAGTGCTGGACGTTGCTTATCTCTAAGCGCTGCAGTATTTGATGGGACAGGGGAGCTGGTGCTCCCCTGTTTCTCTTTACCCGGCCTGATAGGCCTCGGTAAAGGCATCCTGATGACGTTGAAACAGCCAGTGGCGCAGGCGCTCTATGTCGCTTTCGCTCATCTGGAAGCTGATCGCCCAGGTGGCGCTGGCCGGGTTGGATTTGATTAACCTGACCAATCGTCCCTGCAGTGGCAGAGGTTCTTCCTCATCGAGACAGAGTTCGCCGTTGAGCTGTGTATCCGCCACCATGCCGAGAGGCATGTTCTCGACGATGAGCCCGTTGAGGGAGAGGCTGAGAACCTGAAACAGGCCCAGCTCGCTGCATAGCTTGGCTTTTTGGGTGAGACGCCAGGCGCGCGGTTGCGCAAACCCCAACTCCCTGATGACCGGTGCAGATAAGCGGGGCTCGACGAAGCCATCTTCTCTTTGGGTAAAGGTGAGGGGAAAGCGTAGCTGGTGTCCTGCGAAGCGGGCTTCGAGTACGAGGTTGTCGGCTTTTTGCAGCAAGCCAAGCATGGGACCATCGAGGTGACCACTCAGGAGATGACTCTCCTGATTGCTCCCCAAGTCCCGCAGCATGGCCAGCTCATCGTCGGTTAGAATTTGATGGTGAGCCATAGCGCGTGTCCGGAAGTATTCATCGCAGGTTAAGGGGTTGGCGACTACTTTGGCAAGCGACTCGGGAAGAAGTGGAAGAAGGAAAGAGCTGCGCTCTTTCCTTTTATTTGCGGGGCAGCTGGATCTTGGGTTCGTTGGCCTGACGATAAATGGTCAGCACATGGCCCATGCTCTGTACTTTGACTGAACCGGTTTCACGGACGATGGCATCCATAACCAGTTGTTTCATCTCACGATCTTCAGACGCAACTTTAACCTTGATCAGCTCGTGATGGTTCAGTGCCAGATCGATCTCGGCCAGTACGCCTTCGGTCAGACCATGCTGACCCAGCAGGACGACAGGTTTGAGGCTGTGGGCCAGGCCCTTGAGGTACTGTTTCTGTTTGTTGTTGAGAATCATCGCAATTTCTTCATAAGTCAGGGTTGAAAGGGGCGTATTCTACCCCCACTTAGCCCTTAATACTAATAACCCTTGTGGTTTTTTAAAGTCGATTATCATGACCCAGAAAAAACATTCCCCCAGTTCAACCCGCTGGTTAAAAGAGCATTTTGACGATCAATACGTCAAAAAAGCCCAAAAGTTGGGACTGAGATCCCGTGCCGTGTTCAAGATCGACGAGATCCAGGGCAAGGATAAACTGCTCAAGCCGGGCATGACGGTGGTGGATCTGGGGGCGGCTCCCGGTGGCTGGTCCCAGTTTGCCATCGACCAGGTCGGTGACAAGGGGCGGGTGATCGCCTGTGATATTCTGCCGATGGATTCCATCGCCGGTGTCGATTTCCTTCAAGGAGACTTTCGGGAGGAAGCTGTACTGGGCGCGCTGCTGGAACGGGTCGGCCCGGACAAGGTAGATGTCGTCATGTCCGACATGGCGCCGAATATGAGCGGTACCCAGCAGGTGGACCAGGCACGTTCCATGTATCTGGTCGAACTGGCGCTGGATATGTGCAATCAGGTATTGCGCAGTGACGGCAGTTTTGTGGTAAAGGTGTTTCAGGGAGAGGGCTTTGATGCCTATCTCAATGAAATTCGTCAACTTTTCTCCGCTGTCAAAATTCGTAAACCAGACTCATCCCGCGCCAGATCACGGGAAGTCTACATTGTGGCTACCGGTTTTAAACTGTAGTACCCTAACCTTCATCGTTAACTGTCAGTCTGCGAGGTTACTGATTTGAGTGACATGGCGAAAAACTTAATCCTGTGGCTGGTCATCGCCGTCGTGTTGATGTCGGTGTTCAATAGCTTCAGCCCCAGCGATACCACCAGTCGCCAGCTGGACTATTCCAGCTTCGTTAAAGAGGTGACCCAAGAGCAGATCCGTGAAGTGCGGATGGATGGTAAGGTCATTAATGGCGTCAAGCGTACTGGTGAACGATTCACCACCATCATCCCGGCGCCGGACCCCCAGCTGCTCAACGACATGCTCAATCACAATGTCAAAGTGATGGGCGAGAAGCCGGAAGAGCCGTCTTTGCTGACCTCTATCTTCATCTCCTGGTTCCCGATGCTGCTGCTGATCGGTGTCTGGGTCTTCTTCATGCGTCAGATGCAGGGCGGCGGTGGCAAAGGTGCCATGTCGTTTGGCAAGAGCAAGGCTCGCCTGATGAGCGAAGATCAGATCAAGACCACCTTTGCCGATGTAGCTGGTTGCGATGAAGCCAAGGAAGAGGTGAAGGAGCTGGTCGACTATCTGCGCGACCCGAGCAAATTCCAGAAACTGGGTGGCAAGATCCCGACCGGTGTGCTGCTGGTTGGTCCTCCCGGTACCGGTAAGACCTTGCTAGCCAAGGCTATTGCGGGCGAGGCCAAGGTGCCGTTCTTCACCATCTCAGGTTCCGATTTCGTGGAGATGTTCGTCGGTGTCGGTGCCTCCCGGGTGCGTGACATGTTCGAACAGGCCAAGAAATCTTCCCCCTGCATCATCTTCATCGATGAAATTGATGCGGTCGGTCGCCAGCGTGGCGCCGGTCTGGGCGGTGGGCACGATGAGCGTGAGCAAACTCTGAACCAGATGCTAGTCGAGATGGATGGCTTTGAGGGCAACGAAGGCATCATCGTCATCGCTGCGACCAACCGTCCCGACGTACTGGATCCGGCATTGCTGCGTCCGGGCCGTTTCGACCGTCAGGTTGTGGTCGGTCTGCCGGATGTCCGTGGTCGCGAGCAGATCCTGAAAGTGCACATGCGCAAAGTTCCGCTGGCGGATGACGTCAATCCGGCACTGATTGCCCGTGGTACTCCCGGTTTCTCCGGTGCGGATTTGGCCAACCTGGTCAACGAGGCAGCCCTCTTCTCTGCTCGCGAGAGCCGCCGTGTAGTTTCCATGGCCGAGTTCGAGAAGGCGAAGGACAAGATCATGATGGGCGCGGAACGCCGCTCTATGGTGATGAAAGAGTCTGAGAAGGAGATGACGGCTTATCACGAAGCGGGTCACGCCATTATCGGTCGCGTGGTTCCGGATCATGATCCCGTCTACAAGGTCTCCATCATTCCGCGTGGCCGTGCGCTGGGTGTGACCATGTACCTGCCTGAGCAGGATCGCTGGAGCCACTCCAAGCAGCATCTGGAGTCCATGATCTCCAGTCTGTACGGCGGTCGTCTGGCAGAAGAGCTGATCTATGGTGCCGAGAGGGTCTCTACCGGTGCGTCCAACGACATCGAGCGTGCTACCGATATCGCCCGCAAGATGGTGACCCAGTGGGGCATGTCCGAGCGTCTCGGCCCAATGCTCTATGCGGAAGAAGATGGTGAAGTGTTCCTCGGTCGCAGCATGGCCAAGGCCAAGCACATGTCCGACGATACCGCTCGCGTCATCGATGCCGAGGTCAAGCAGGTCATCGACCGCAACTACGCCCGTTCCAAGCAGATCCTGCTGGATAACATGGACGTGTTGCACAGCATGAAAGATGCGCTGATGAAGTACGAGACCATCGACGCCAAACAGATCGATGATCTGATGGCCCGTCGCGAGGTTCGTGCTCCGAGCAACTGGCATGACGAGCACGGTGATACCCCGCAAGGTGGTTCCACTGTGGCTGCCGAGGCCAAACCGGCCGATGAGGCGGCACCGGTGGCGGATGTCACTATCGACAAAGCCAACGACGTCCCGGCCAAATAATCGTGACTCTCCAAACCCCGGGCTTGCCCGGGGTTTTTCTTTATCAGATGGACGTGAAAATGCAGTTAACCAGCAAGGGGCTTAGCCTCTCCCTCGATCGTCCCCATGTGATGGGGATCCTCAATGTGACGCCCGACTCCTTCTCCGATGGCGGCAATTTCAATCAGTTTGAACGTGCGATGGCCCATGCGCGGCAGATGGTCTCTGACGGTGCGACCCTCATCGACATCGGTGGCGAGTCAACCCGCCCTGGTGCGCCCGATGTGAGCGAGCAGGAGGAGCTGGACAGGGTCATTCCTGTCGTGGAACAGATGGTCCGTGAGCTGGATGTGATGATCTCCCTCGATACTTCCAAAGCGGCGGTGATGCGGGAGGGTTGCAAGGTGGGTGCCCATTTGATCAACGATGTGCGGGCGCTGCAAGCACCTGGAGCACTGCAAGCCGCGGCTGAGGCTGCTGTCCCTGTCTGTCTGATGCATATGCAGGGGCAGCCGAGAACCATGCAAGTCGAGCCGCACTATGACGACCTGATCGGGGAGGTGCGCGCCTTCTTTGATGAGCGTATTGCGGCTTGTCTGGCGGTCGGGATCCGTCGTGAAGAGCTGTTGCTGGATCCGGGATATGGTTTTGGCAAAACCCTTGCACACAACTATCAGCTGTTGGCGGCTCAAAAGGAACTGCTTGATTATGGCTTGCCGCTATTGGTGGGGATGTCGCGAAAGTCTATGATAGGCAACCTGCTGGGCCGTCCGGTGGATGAGCGTCTGGCGGGCAGTCTGGCATGCGCCCTTATCGGTATGCAGCATGGGGCTCGCATCATCAGGGTACACGATGTAAGGGAGACCATGGACGCATTGCGCGTCGGTTGGCTGGCAATGACGGGACAAGATTTTATTTCCAGATAATAAAGAGAACAGACAATGGCAAGAAAGTATTTCGGTACCGATGGTGTGCGCGGCAAGGTTGGCGAATACCCGATCACTCCTGATTTTGTAATGAAATTGGGTTGGGCTGCCGGCAAGGTGCTCTCCAAGAAGGGCACCAAAAAGGTGTTGATTGGCAAGGATACCCGCATCTCCGGTTACATGCTGGAATCCGCGCTGGAAGCGGGGCTCTCTGCGGCAGGCCTTAAAGCCATTCTGATGGGGCCGATGCCCACACCGGCGGTTGCCTACCTGACTCGCACTTTCCGTGCCGAAGCTGGCATCGTCATCAGCGCTTCCCACAACCCCTTCTATGACAACGGCATCAAGTTCTTCTCCGCCGACGGCACCAAGCTGCCCGATGATGTCGAGATGGCTATCGAAGCCGAGCTGGATCACGAGCTCAAGTGCGTCGAGTCGGCCGAACTTGGCAAAGCAGTGCGTATCGATGATGCCGCCGGTCGCTATATCGAATTTTGCAAGAGCACCTTCCCCTCCCACATGAATCTGGATGGGGTGAAAATGGTGGTCGACTGTGGCCACGGCGCTACTTATCACATTGCGCCGTCGGTTTTCCGCGAGCTGGGTGCCGAAGTGATCACCATGGGCTGTGCCCCGGATGGTCTCAACATCAACGATGGTGTCGGTTCGACTGCACCTGACGCACTGGTTGCCAAGGTGCTGGAGTGCAAGGCCGATCTGGGGGTTGCCTTTGATGGTGATGGTGACCGTCTGATCATGGTCGACCATACCGGCTATCTCATCGACGGTGATGAAGTGCTCTATATCATCGCGCGCGATGCCCTGCGCAATGGTCGCCTCAAAGGCGGTGTCGTCGGCACCCTGATGGCCAACATGGGTCTGGAGCTGGCGCTGCAAACCCTGGGCATTCCGTTTGCCCGCGCCAAGGTGGGTGACCGCTATGTGCTGGAGATGATGGAAGAGAAGGGCTGGCGCATCGGTGGCGAGAACTCTGGCCACATTATCTGCCTAGATCAGACCACTACGGGTGATGGTATCGTAGCCGCCTTGCAGGTGCTTACCGCCATGCGCAGCGCCGAGATGCCGCTGGCCAAGCTGCGCTCCGGCATGAGCAAGTTCCCGCAGGTTCTGGTCAATGTTCGTTTTGCCGAAGGCAAGGATCCGCTGGCGGCTGATGCTGTCATGGATGAGGTTGCCAAGGTAGAACTGGAACTGGCTGGTCGTGGCCGCGTGCTGTTGCGTAAATCCGGTACCGAACCGCTGATCCGGGTCATGGTCGAAGGGGAGCATGAACAGCAGGTGCGTGATATGGCTCAGCGCATCGCCAAGCAGGTTGAGTCGGCGTTTTAATGAACAGCTAGGGCGGCTTTTTAGCCGTCCTGGTTGTATCTTGTTCAAACGATTCGAAAATTTAAAAATAGCACTTGTCAGCTGAGCATCCTCTGGATATTATCAGCCCCGCTTTCGCAAGGGAGTTGCCGATGGGACATCGCAAGCCGTTTGTAGCAGCCAACTGGAAGTTGCACGGTAGTAGGTCGCAGTTAGAGCAGTTTACGAGTCAGTGCCTGAACGGTGTTGACGGAAAAGTAGATGTGGTTCTCTGTCCTTCCCATGTGCATCTCGACTTTACCGCTTCACTGCTCAATGAGCAGAAAGTAATAAAGTTGGGGGCTCAGAATGTGAGTCAGCACGATGCTGGCGCTTACACAGGAGAAATCTCGTGTCAGATGCTAGTTGAGGCAGGGTGTCGTTACGTATTGGTAGGGCACTCCGAGCGCAGGCGTCTCTTTGGTGAGACCAGTTTTATCGTCGCAGAGAAGTTTGCGGCAGCCAGAGCGGCAGGTTTGATTCCCATCCTCTGTTTAGGTGAGTCAGGTGCAGCAAGGCAGGCGAGAAGAGCCTTCGAGGTGATCGCCGAAGAACTGGATATCGTCATAGAGAAAAATGGCGCGATGGCTTTCGATAATGCTATCATCGCCTACGAGCCGATTTGGGCTGTAGGTACAGGTAAATGCGCCACACCCGAGCAGGCACAAGAGGTTCATTCCTTTATACGTGGTCGCTTGGCGGAGGATACTCCGGTAATAGGTGAGAAAGTTAGAATCATCTATGGTGGGAGCGTAACGCCGAGCAACGCGAGAGATTTGTTTGCACAGCCCGACATTGATGGCGGACTGATTGGCGGAGCAAGCCTCGATAGCGATGCGTTTTTAGGAATTGTTGAAGCGGCAAAGGGTGCAAGTTAAATGTACGAGATTCTTTTAGTCGTTTATCTGCTGGTTTCACTGGCTCTGATTGGTCTGGTGATGATTCAGCAAGGTAAAGGGGCTGATATGGGCGCCTCCTTCGGCGCAGGGGCATCGAACACAGTATTCGGCTCCGGTGGTTCAGGCAGTTTCCTGACCCGAACAACAGCAATTTTGGCTACTCTGTTTTTCGTTATCAGCCTGGTGCTTGGATCTATGTCCAGCAACAAGGTAAAGCAGGGTAGTGAGTGGGAAAATCTGCAACAAACCCAACAGGTTGAGCAGACCAAAGCGCCAGTGAAGAAAGATACTGACGTTCCCGAGTAAGAGTTTTGCCGTGGTGGTGGAATTGGTAGACACGCTATCTTGAGGGGGTAGTGCTCTAGGGTGTGCGGGTTCGAGTCCCGCCCACGGCACCAATTAAGCAGTGAGCTCGGGAAGCCGAGTGTATTATAGCCAGTCAGTCTTGTATCGAGAGAGTGAAGTGGCTATAATCTCGCACGATTTCGGACGCGGGGTGGAGCAGCATGGTAGCTCGTCGGGCTCATAACCCGAAGGTCGTCGGTTCAAATCCGGCCCCCGCAACCAAATTTCACGCATTTCCTACGCTCAGGAAGGCGGTCGCTGCGAGGCGACAATCAGGGTAAAGCGCCAAGCCCCGATTTGACATCGGGGCTTTTTGTTATGTGCAATTTACTCTGTATCGATCTCTATCTGGGCTTTATGCCCTTTTTTTGTTTTTCGGAGGGTGACTTTGGCTACGTTGGAACAACGTTTGACCGATCTGCTCGAGGCTCCGGTCGTTGCCTTGGGTTTTGAACTTTGGGGTATTGAGTTTATCCGTGCGGGTAAACACTCCACCTTGCGTGTCTATATCGACGGCGAGCAGGGTGTGACTGTCGAGAACTGTGCTGAGGTCAGCCATCAGGTTGGCGCCATCATGGACGTCGAAGATCCCATCACCGAGGAGTACTACCTCGAGGTATCCTCCCCCGGCATGGATCGTCCGCTGTTCAAGGTTGCCCATTTCGAAAAATACGTTGGCCAAGAGGCGGCGGTAACGCTTCGGATGGCAACAAATAACCGCCGCAAGTTCAAAGGCGTAATCAAAGCTGTGCAAGGCGACATGATCACCCTGACAGTAGATGGTAAGGACGACGTGTTGGCTTTCACCAATATCCAAAAAGCGAACATAGTGCCGAACTTTGGTTAACGAGGCTATCGGATATGAATAAAGAGATTTTGCTGGTCGTTGACGCAGTATCCAACGAGAAGGCGGTACCCCGCGAGAAGATTTTCCAGGCTCTGGAAACTGCGCTGGCGACTGCGACCAAGAAGAAATATGAAGGCGAGATTGAAGTTCGGGTCGAAATCGATCGCAAGACCGGTGACTACGACACTTATCGCCGCTGGGTAGTCATTGCGGATCAAGCCGCGATGGAAAACCCCTATGCTGAGATCACCCTGGAAGCGGCGCAGATTGATCAGCCGGAAATCCAGATCGGTGAGTATGTTGAAGACCAGATCGACTCTGTGACCTTCGACCGTATCACTACCCAGACCGCCAAGCAGGTTATCGTGCAGAAAGTGCGCGAAGCCGAGCGTTCACAAGTAGTTGATCAGTTTAAAGATAAAGAAGGCACCATCATCAGTGGTGTGGTCAAGAAGAGCAACCGCGACAACGTCATCCTGGATCTGGGCAGCAATGCTGAAGCCGTGATCTTCCGTGATGACATGCTGCCGCGTGAAACCTTCCGCCCGGGCGACCGTGTCCGTGGCCTGCTCTATGCAGTGCGTCCGGAAGCCCGTGGTTCCCAGCTGTTTGTCAGCCGTTCCAGCCCGGACTTCCTGAAAGAGCTGTTCCGTATCGAAGTACCGGAAATCGGTGAAGAGATGATCGAAATCATGGGCGCAGCCCGTGATCCTGGTTCCCGCGCCAAGATCGCGGTGAAGACCAACGATCGTCGTATCGACCCGATCGGTGCCTGTATCGGTATGCGTGGTGCCCGTGTGCAAGCTGTCTCCGCCGAGCTGAGCGGTGAGCGCGCCGACATCGTGCTGTACGATGACAACCCGGCCCAGTACGTGATCAATGCCATGGCACCTGCCGATGTGGCCTCCATCATCGTTGATGAAGACAACCACACCATGGATATCGCCGTGGAAGCTGCCAACCTGGCTCAGGCCATCGGTCGCAATGGTCAGAACGTGCGTCTGGCCTCCCAGCTGACCGGTTGGGAGCTGAACGTGATGACCGTTGAGGACATGCGTGCCAAGCACCAGGCCGAAAACGACCGCATCATGAACCTGTTCACCAGCACCCTGGACATCGACGACGATTTCGCCGGTCTGCTGATGGAAGAGGGCTTCTCTACCCTGGAAGAGATCGCCTTTGTACCGGTCAACGAGCTGCTGGCTATCGACGGTCTGGATGAAAACATGGTCGAAGAGCTGCGCAAGCGCGCCAAAGATGCCCTGACTACCAAGGCACTGGCCAAAGAAGAGTCTTTCGATGGCGTTGAGCCGTCTGAAGAGCTGCTCAATCTGAACGGTCTGAGCCGCGAACTGGCTTACGCTCTGGCGGGCCGTGGCGTGGGCACCCTGGAAGATTTGGCTGAGCAAGGTATCGATGACCTTGCTGATATTGAAGGGCTGACTGCCGAGAAGGCAGGTGAGCTCATTATGGCTGCTCGCAATATCTGTTGGTTCGGAGAAGAGCAGTCCGAGTAAGATCAAACGGAGGAAAATGAATGGCAGAAGTATCAGTCAAACAACTTGCCACTGACATCGACACACCGGTTGATCGTCTTCTCCAGCAGTTTGTCGATGCCGGTATCAGCAAGAGCAAGGCCGACGACATGGTCAGCCAGTCTGAGAAACAGGCTCTGCTGGCACACCTGAAGAAACAGCATGGAGGTGACGAGGTCGCCGCTCCTGCCCGCATGACCTTGCAGCGCAAGACCAAGAGCACCATCAGTGTTCAGGGGACTGGCGGCAAGAACAAGGAAGTGCAGGTAGAAGTGCGCAAGTCTCGCACCTATGTAAGACGCTCGGCGCTGGAAGATGAACAGCGTCAGGCGGAAGCCGAGGAAACAGCGCGTTTGGAAGCAGAAGAAAAAGCTCGTCGCGAGGCCGAAGAGAAGGCTCGCCTCGACGCTGAAGAGAAGGCTCGCCGTGAGGCTGAGCAGGCTCGTCGTGAAGCTGAGGAAAAGGCGCGGATCGAGGCACAATCAAAGGCTCGACAGGCTTCACAGCCCGCCAAAGCAGCCAGTAGCACAGCTCAGCAAGAGGCAGAAAAGATGGCCAAGCGCGAAGCAGAAGAACTGAAGCGCCAACAGGAACAAACAGCTTTGAAAAAAGCTGAAGAACTCGCCGCGAAGAAAGCCGAAGAGGCTCGCATCATGGCGGAACAGAACTCGGCCCGTTGGGCTGAAGAAGAGGCCGCTCGCGCCAAAGAGAGCAGCGACTACCATCTGACCACCAACAAGCATGCGCAGGCCGCAGAAGACGAGCTGGATCGGAAAGAAGAGACCAGCCGCCGTACTGCAGCCGCCGCTGTCAAGGCCCCGAAAAAGGCGGGTCGTCGCGATGATGATCGCAATGATCGCAACTCCCGTGATCCGCGTGCCCGTAAAGGCAAGCGTGGCAAGGTGGCTACCCCGAACGCCATGAAACACGGTTTCAACAAGCCGGCTGCCGTGGTGAACCGCGACGTCGTCATCGGCGAGACTATCACTGTGGCCGAACTGGCCAACAAGATGGCCGTCAAGGGTGTTGAAGTCATCAAGGCGATGATGAAGATGGGTGCCATGGCCACCATCAACCAGGTGATTGACCAGGAGACTGCTCAGCTGGTCGCCGAGGAGATGGGTCACAAGGTTGTGCTGCGTCGTGAGAACGAGCTGGAAGAGGCGGTACTGTCCGATCGTGACGAGACCTCCGAAGCCAAGCCGCGTGCACCGGTCGTTACCATCATGGGTCACGTTGACCATGGTAAGACCTCGCTGCTCGACTACATTCGTAAAGCCAAGGTTGCTGCTGGCGAAGCCGGTGGTATTACCCAGCATATCGGTGCTTACCACGTCGAAACTGACAGTGGCATGATCACCTTCCTGGATACTCCGGGTCACGCGGCGTTTACCTCCATGCGTGCTCGTGGTGCCAAGGCGACCGATATCGTGGTTCTGGTTGTTGCTGCCGATGATGGCGTGATGCCGCAAACCATCGAAGCGATCCAGCATGCCAAGGCGGCCGGTGTGCCGCTGGTTGTTGCGGTCAACAAGATCGACAAGCCTGAAGCGGATCCGGATCGTGTCAAGACCGAACTGGCCCGTTACAACGTCATGTCCGAAGATTGGGGTGGAGACTGCCAGTTCGTGCACGTCTCAGCCAAGTCTGGTGAAGGCATCGACGATCTGCTGGAAGCCATTCTGATCCAGTCCGAAGTACTGGAACTGACTGCGGTGGTTGATGGCATGGCCAACGGCGTCGTGATCGAATCCTTCCTGGATAAAGGTCGTGGTCCGGTTGCTACCGTACTGGTACAAGAAGGTACTCTGCGTCAGGGCGACATCGTTCTGTGTGGTCTCGAGTACGGTCGTGTTCGCGCCATGCGTGACGAACTGGGTCGCGAGATCAAGGAAGCGGGTCCATCCCTGCCGGTGGAAATCCTCGGTCTGTCCGGTGTTCCCTCTGCCGGTGACGAAGCCACCGTTGTTCGTGACGAGAAGAAAGCACGTGAAGTTGCGCTCTACCGTCAGGGCAAGTTCCGCGAAGTCAAGCTGGCTCGCCAGCAGAAGGCCAAGCTGGAAAACATGTTCGCCAACATGACCGAGGGCGAAGTGTCCGAAGTGAACGTGGTGATCAAGGCTGACGTACAAGGTTCTGTGGAAGCAATCTGCGATGCGCTGGTCAAACTCTCCACCGACGAAGTGAAGGTGAAGATCGTGGGTTCTGGCGTAGGTGGTATCACCGAAACCGACGCGACCCTGGCTGCTGCTTCCAGCGCCATCCTGGTTGGTTTCAACGTCCGTGCCGACGCATCTGCGCGCAAGGTCATCGAATCCGAGAGCCTGGATCTGCGTTACTACTCCGTCATCTATGACCTGATCGACGAAGTCAAGCAGGCCATGAGCGGCAAGCTGGCCCCTGAGTATCGTCAGGAGATCATCGGTCTGGCTGAAGTGCGTAGCGTCTTCAAGTCTCCGAAGTTCGGCGCTGTTGCCGGCTGTATGGTTACCGAAGGTGTGGTCAAGCGTTCCAACCGTATCCGTGTTCTGCGTGATAACGTGGTTATCTATGAAGGCGAGCTGGAATCCCTGCGCCGCTTCAAGGATGACGTCAACGAAGTTCGCAATGGCTACGAGTGTGGCATCGCGGTCAAGAACTACAACGACGTGCGCGAAGGCGACCAGATTGAAGTTTACGAGACTGTTGAAATCAAACGGACTCTGTAAGCCGAGAGTTAGACAAAATAGGGGGCCGCGGCCCCCTTTTATCGCAGGATAGAATATGGCCAGAGAATTCAGCCGGACCCGTCGGGTCGGACAGCAGATCCAGCGTGAAATCGCGCTGATCCTGCAGCGCGAGGTGAAAGACCCGCGCATTGGCATGGTGACTGTTTCCGATGTGGAAGTGTCCCGTGACCTCAACTATGCCAAGGTATATGTCACCTTCTTGCAGCTGGAAAATGATGCCGAGCGCATCAAGGAAGGCTTGCTGGGTCTGACCGAAGCAGCCGGATATATCCGTAGCCTGCTGGGTAGCGCCATGCGTCTACGCGTAGTGCCAGAGCTGCGTTTCTACTACGACCAGACCCTGGTCGAGGGGATGCGTCTCTCCAACCTGGTGACCAACACTGTGCGTGAAGACAAGCGTCGCATGGCCGAATCCGGCCGTGACGAAGAAGCTGAATCTGCACCGGATGACACGACTGAGGATAAAGCCTGAGATGACCCGAAGACGTCGTTTCAAGGGCCGTGATGTGCACGGCATTCTGCTGCTGGACAAGCCTACCGGCCTGACCTCCAACGATGTGTTGCAGAAGGTCAAGCGCATCTACAACGCCGCCAAGGCCGGTCACACCGGCGCCCTGGACCCGTTGGCAACTGGCATGCTGCCGATCTGCCTCGGCGAGGCCACCAAGTTCTCCCAGTATCTGCTGGAAGCGGACAAGCGCTATGAGGTGACCGCCAAACTGGGCGAGCGCACCAACACCAGCGACTCCGACGGCGAGGTGGTTTCCACCCGTCCGGTGAACGTGGCTGTCGGTACCCTGATCGAGGCGCTGGACCAGTTCCGCGGTCCGATCATGCAGGTACCGTCCATGTACTCCGCGCTCAAGCACAACGGCCGTCCGCTCTACGAATATGCCCGCGAGGGCATCGAGATCGAGCGTGAAGCCCGTCCCATCACCGTCTTCGAGCTCAAACTGCTGAGCTTTGAAGGTGATGAAGTGCGCCTCGAAGTGCACTGCAGCAAGGGCACCTACATCCGCTCTCTGGTGGATGATCTGGGTGAAGTGCTGGGTTGTGGTGCTCACGTCTCCCAACTGCGTCGTACCCAGGTTGCCAGCTATCCATATGATCGGATGCTGACTCTGGAGCAGCTCGAGTGCATCTTCGAGCAGGCCAAGGCCGAGAGCATCCCGCCGCGCGAGCAGCTGGATCCGCTGCTGCTGCCGATGGATACCGCCGTGGCATCCCTGCCCGAGGTGAACATGCTGGCCGTTGTGGCTGCCTATGTGAATCAGGGCCAGGCTGTGCAGGTGGCCGGCGCGCCGCAAAGCGGTCAGGTTCGCATGACGGTCGGCCCGGAGCGCGAGTTCATCGGGGTTGGCGAGATTGATGATGATGGCCGCGTCGCGCCCAAGCGACTGGTGCGTTATCACGACGATCGCGACGAGGAGTGATCCTCCTCTGGCGGTACCCGGACGCTTTATGATTGCGTAAAGCGTCCGGGACGATTATGATACCGCCCTCATTTCACGGCTGAATTAGAGATTGGCTGTGAACCTTTAAACACTCTACCGGAGTAATACCATGTCTCTAAATGCTGAGATCAAAGCTTCCATCGTTGCTGACAACGCTCGTTGCGCCAACGACACTGGCTCCCCCGAAGTGCAAGTTGCCCTGCTGACTGCCCAGATCAACCATCTGCAAGGTCACTTCAAAGAGCACTCCAAGGACCACCACGGTCGTCGCGGTCTGCTGCGCATGGTTTCCCAGCGTCGTAAGCTGCTGGACTACCTGAAGCGTAAAGACGTTCAGCGTTACGCTGCTCTGATCGCCAAGCTGGGTCTGCGTCGTTAATCGACCATCAGATTTCGCGAAAAAGGGGAACCGTCAGGTTCCCCTTTTTTATTGCTCTTCAAGCCGTTGCCTGCCTCACAGAATTCGCGTCGCCGCTTACCTTTTGCATCGAATCAAGTATACTTGTGCGCGAATTTAAAGAGCCAAATTGTAAAAAGGAAATTCACGTGAATCCTATTGTAAAGTCATTCCAGTACGGTCAACACACCGTCACTCTGGAAACCGGTGTGATGGCCCGTCAAGCCACTGCGGCCGTAATGGTCAGCATGGACGATACCTGCGTATTTGTGACCGTAGTTGGCAAGAAAGAGGCCGATCACGGCCGTGATTTCTTCCCGCTGACCGTCAACTATCAGGAGCGTACCTATGCTGCTGGTCGTATCCCGGGTGGTTTCTTCCGTCGTGAAGGCCGTCCGAGCGAAGGCGAGACCCTTATCTCCCGTCTGATCGACCGTCCTATTCGTCCGCTGTTCCCGGAAGGCTTCCTCAATGAGGTTCAGGTCGTTGCGACCGTCATGTCCGTGAATCCGGCCGTATCCCCCGACATCGTTGCCATGATCGGTGCCTCTGCTGCACTGGCCATCTCCGGTATCCCGTTTGGCGGCCCGATTGGTGCTGCTCGCGTGGGTTACATGAACGGTCAGTATGTGCTGAACCCGACCACCACCGAACTGCCGCAGAGCGATCTGGATCTGGTGGTTGCCGGTACTGCCAACGCGGTACTGATGGTTGAGTCCGAAGCGGCCATCCTCTCCGAAGAGGTAATGCTGGGCGCCGTGGTATACGGTCACGACCAGATGCAGACCGTGATCAATGCGATCAACGAGTTTGCTGCTGCCGTCGGCACCAAGCCGTGGGATTGGACTGCTCCTGCCATCAACGAAGCGCTGAAAGCCAAGGTTGCCGAGCTGGCAAGCGCCGAGTTGGGTGAAGCCTACCGCATCACCGAGAAGGCTGTGCGTTACGAAACCATCGCTGCCATCAAGGGCCGTGTGGTTGAAGCTGTCATCGCTTCTGGCGTGGAAGAAGATGCCAAGAAGATCGGCGAAGAGTTCCACAGCCTGGAAAGCCGCATCGTGCGTGGTCGCGTTGTACGTGGTGAGCCACGTATCGATGGTCGCGATCCGGAAATGATCCGTGCCCTCTCTGTTGGCACCGGCATCCTGCCCCGTGCTCACGGTTCTGCCCTGTTCACCCGTGGTGAAACTCAGGCCATCGTGGTTGCCACTCTGGGTACCGAGCGTGACGCCCAGAACATCGACGAGCTGACCGGTAACCGTGCCGATCGCTTCATGCTGCACTACAACTTCCCGCCATACTGCGTCGGTGAGACCGGCATGATGGGTAGCCCGAAGCGTCGTGAAATCGGTCACGGCCGTCTGGCCAAGCGCGGCGTTGCTGCCGTGATGCCGAGCGCCGCCGAGTTCCCGTACGTGGTGCGCGTGGTGTCTGAAATTACCGAATCCAACGGTTCCTCCTCCATGGCGTCTGTCTGTGGTTCCTCTCTGGCGCTGATGGATGCCGGTGTGCCGATCAAGGCCTCCGTTGCCGGTATCGCCATGGGTCTGGTGAAGGAAGAAGAAGGTTTCGTCGTACTGTCCGACATTCTGGGTGACGAAGATCACCTGGGCGACATGGACTTCAAAGTAGCCGGTACCACCGAAGGTGTGACCGCGCTGCAGATGGACATCAAGATCGAAGGCATCACCAAAGAGATCATGGAGATTGCCCTGAAGCAAGCTCGTGGCGCTCGTCTGCACATCCTGAAAGTGATGGATGAAGCTATTCAGGCTCCCCGTGCCCAGATCTCCGATTTCGCACCGCGTATCCACACCATCAAGATCAATCCTGAGAAGATCAAGGACGTGATCGGTAAGGGTGGTTCCGTGATCCGTGCGCTGACCGAAGAGACCGGCACCAACATCGAGCTGGACGATGACGGTACAGTACGTATCTCCGCCGTGGCCAACGAAGCCGCCATGGAAGCGATCCGTCGCATCGAGGCCATCACCGCCGAGATCGAAGTGAACCGCATCTATGAAGGTAAAGTTGTCCGTCTGGCCGATTTCGGTGCATTCGTCAACATTCTGCCGGGCAAAGATGGTCTGGTACACATCTCCCAGATCACCGACGCTCGCGTGCAGAACGTGGCTGACCACCTGACCATCGGTGACGTGGTCAAGGTGAAGGTACTGGAAGTGGACCGTCAGGGCCGCGTACGTCTCTCCATCAAGGAAGCGAACGCCCCGACCGAAGCAGCTGCACCTGCTGCTGACGCCGCTCCGGCCGCTGAAGAGGCGCCTGCTGCAGAGTAATCTGCTCGCCTGATACCGGATTGGTTCCGGTTGATGTAAAAAGTCCGGCGCCCCTTGGGGAGCCGGACTTTTTTATGTTCAAAACGCGCGATAAGGGATTACTTGCCGAGGATGGCGTATTGCATCTCTTGTAAGGGGAGCACATGGCGGGCAGCTCCCAGCTTGATCGCCTCCTTGGGCATGCCGAAGACCACGCAGGAGGCCTCATCCTGGGCATAGGTGTTGGCACCCGCATCCAGCATCTCGCGCAACCCTCGGGCACCATCATCCCCCATGCCGGTCATGATGATGCCGGTGGCATTCTTGCCGGCATATTTGGCGACGGAGCGAAACAGCACATCCACCGAGGGGCGATGGCGGTTGATAAGCGGCCCGTCGACTACCTCGACGTGATAGTAGGCACCGCTGCGTTTGAGCAGCATATGCTTGCCTCCGGGGGCAATCAGCGCCAGCCCCGGGATCACCCGGTCATTGTTCCTCGCCTCCCGAACTTCTATCTGGCAGACCCCGTTCAGGCGTTCGGCAAACATGGCGGTAAATTTTTCCGGCATGTGCTGCACGATGACAATGCCGGGGCTGACCCGGGGCAAGGCTGTCAGCACGGCTTCCAGCGCCTGGGTGCCGCCGGTCGAGGTGCCGATGGCGATGAGCCGCTCGGTGGTTTGTGCCATGGCGTGCTGGTTGGGCGCCAACATGGCATCCGCGTTGAGCTTGGTGCTGACCGGCACAGATGAGGACTTGCCCACGCGCTTGAGGTTGGCCTGGGCCGCAGCACGTACCGCCATGGCTAGGTCGTGGGCAGATTCTTGCAGAAAGCTTTTTATCCCCATGGTCGGCTTGGTGATGATGTCCACCGCGCCGGCAGCCATCGCCTGCAGGGTTGTCTCGGCCCCCTTTTCGGTGAGGGAGGAGCAGATCACCACCGGGGTTGGATGCTCTGCCATGATCTTGGAGAGAAAAGTGATGCCATCCATACGGGGCATCTCCACATCGAGCACGATGACGTCAGGCCACTCTTTCTTCAGTTTTTCCTGGGCAAACAGGGGATCCGATGCCGTGGCGATCACCCGGATATCAGGCTCCTGCTCCAGCACCGCTTGCAATACCTGTCTGACCACGGCGGAATCATCCACCAGCATGACCCGGATCTGCTTCATTCTCGCGACTCCCGTTGATGTGGCAGACGATGATGGCGGAGCCAGACACTGCCGTTGCTGAGCTCAAAGAGCAAGCTTCGGTGGCCGCTATGGCCAAGATGATGAGCCTTGATATCAAGGCCAAGGTGTCGGGTCAGCTGCCAGGCTGCCTGAATATTTTTGGTGGCGACATTGTTGTCGCTCTGTGCGTATTGAGGCTCGGTAAACATGTTGCCACCCCCGAACAACTTGGCCTCATATTCATGGATGGGGGCGGGATAGTGACTGGCCGCTTGCAGCAGCAAGGCGAGGGCCTCATCGGCATAGCGCCCATCCAGCTTGGCAGAGGGATTGCGCCGACTTGGCAGCATGTAGTGACACATTCCTCCCTGCTTCTGCTCCGGATGCCACAGGGTGATGGCAATACAGGAGCCCAGTACGGTTCTGACCACCACATCCTCCTTGCCAAAGAAGAGCTCTCCCGGTTGCAGGATCACCTCCCGAGCCATGACTTATCTCTTCTGATAGATGGAAGGAGAGACAAGCTGCAGGCCGTGGTGCAGGCCATGCAGGCTCTCGGCGTGGCTCACCAGCAGGTAGCCACCGGGTTTGAGTCTGGGTACCAGCCGCTGCAATACTTGCCCTTTGGTCTCCTTGTTGAAGTAGATCATCACGTTTCTGATGAAGATGACGTCAAACATGCCGATGTCCGGCAGATCCTGATTGAGGTTGATCTGCATGAACTGCACCTTGTCCCGCAACTTGCGATCGATGATGAAGATACCTTCCTGTAGGCCCACACCCTTGAGGCAATATTTCATCAAAAAGGGCAGTGGAATATTTTGCGCCCGCTCGATGGGGTAGCGACCGCCCATCGCCTGTTCCAACACCCGGGACGAGATATCGGAAGCTAGGATCTCCCAGTTGAGGGTGCCGCGTTTCTCCGAGAGGGTCATGGCCAGACTGTAGGGCTCCTCTCCGGATGAGCTGGCTGCGCTCCAGATCCGCAAGGTGCGTTCACTCGGGAAGCGTGCAAGCACTTCCCGGGTCAGAAACTCGAAGTGTTTGGGCTCCCTGAAAAAGTAGGTTTCGTTGGTGGTGAGCAGGTCGAGCGCCAGCTGCAGTTCGCTGCTGCGATCGTTCATGATGAGCTGGAAGTAGTCGTCATAACTATCCAGCTCATAGTGGCAGAGCCGTTTTGCCAAGCGGCTGGCAACCAGCGCCTTCTTGGCCGGAGACAGCTCTATCCCCGCCGTTTGATGAAGCCAGCGTTGGAAACGGGAGAACTCATCATCATGCAGCTGGGTTT
This sequence comes from Aeromonas aquatilis, assembly GCF_054052405.1. Lineage (NCBI taxonomy): Bacteria > Pseudomonadati > Pseudomonadota > Gammaproteobacteria > Aeromonadales > Aeromonadaceae > Aeromonas > Aeromonas aquatilis. The sequence continues at coordinate 78,925 of NZ_JBSTYP010000007.1, forward strand.
GATACAAAACCCTGTCCCTCTACCTGTGTTGTCGGATGTGGGAGAGGCAATGCCTCTCCCGTGACTAGAACCGGACAAAATCGCCGTCGTTGATGGGGCGTTGTGTGGTGGCGGCCCGCTCCCGACTGTTGGCATTGTTCTCGTTCATGAAGCGCCCTCGGGTAGTGGGGTGAAGGTGCGAGGTGGCTTTGCCCTCTTTGGTGTGGGCCTCTAGGGTAAAGAACTCCATGGCCAGCTGCAGTTGCTCGGCCTGGCTGCTCATCTCTTCCGCTGTGGCAGCCAACTCTTCGCTGCAAGAGGCGTTCTGCTGGGTAACCTGACTCAACTGATTCATGGCCAGGTTGATCTGGCTGACGCCGGTAGACTGTTCATTGGAGGCCGCGCTGATCTCCTGCACCAGGTCCGAGGTCTTGTTGATGGAGGGCACCATCTGATCGAGCAGGCGACCGGCTTTTTCCGCCATCTCGACGCTGCTTGATGCCAGTTCGCCAATCTCTTGTGCTGCCACCTGGCTGCGTTCGGCCAGTTTGCGCACCTCCGCCGCCACTACGGCAAAGCCTTTGCCGTGATCGCCTGCGCGCGCTGCTTCGATAGCTGCGTTGAGTGCCAACAGATTGGTCTGGTAGGCGATGTCATCGATGATGCCAATCCGTCTGGCGATTTGCTTCATGGCATCCACAGTCAGTTTGACCGCTTCTCCCCCCTCTACGGCCTCTTTGGCTGCCTTGCTGGCCATGCCATCGGTGACCTGGGCATTGTCGGTATTCTGGTTGATGCTGGCGCTCATCTGCTCGATGGAGGCGCTGGTCTCCTCCATGCTGGAGGCCTGTTCACTGCTGGATTGGCTGATCGACTGGGCGGTCGCGCTTACCTGCTCGGCGGCACTGGAGAGGTTGTCAGAGGCGCCGCGTACTTCGGTGACGATGTTGGTGAGCGATGCGATGGTCTTGTTGAGCGCATCCTTGGTGGTGCCAAACACGCCGGGGTAGTCCGCCTCAATCTGTTGGGTCAGGTCACCTTTTGCCAGACATTGCACGACCCGGATGACGTCGTTGAGGGTGCTGTCGATAACGTCGGCAATCTGGTTGATCCCTTCTCCCATCGCCTGAAAGAAGCCGCTCTTGCCAGCAAGTTCCATCCTGCGGTGCAGCTCGCCATTGATCACGGCATGCACGATATCGGACATCTCTTTCTCTATCATCACTTCCTTGGTTCTGTCGGCCCATTCGACCACGGACCCCAACCGTTCACCGGTATCGTTGAAGACCGGATTGGCGATCAGGGAGAAGGTACGCCCCCCCAGCTGGATCTGGGTACGGTAGGTGCTGTTGAGTTTGGCCAGCATGGCGCGCTGATGGCCGGGATTTTTATGAAAGCTGTCGATGTTGGCGCCCATCAGCTGATTGGCGTTGAAGCTGTAGAGCTCTTTCTTGATGTCGGTCTCAGCCTGATTGAGCATGCCGGTCACAGCCTCGTTCATATAGATAATGTCGAGGTTGGTATCGGCAATCATCACGTTGGTGCTGGCACAATCGAGGGCTTTGCGAACCAGCTGATTCTCATGGAGCAACACCTGGTTCTTTTTAATGTCGTTGCGGCTCTGTTCCAGTTTGTCACTGAGCAAGGTGACCACCTCGTTGATGGCATGTCCTACTTCACGCAAGGGGCTATCCATACCGGAAAGATCGAGTGGTGCTGGAACCTGCTCTGCCAGGACTGCGTGTTGCAGCTGGCCGATTGCGCCGAGTAACTGGGTCCGCTGCCTCACTTCGGTGGCATTGTCTCCGAAGAGTTTTCCTAAGAGTGATTGGGTCATGAGCGTTTCCTTATGCTGCATGTCGTGGAGTATGGAGGCCTGTTCAGGAGGGTTGCAGGTTGCCTTGTGGCAACCTTGCCTGTGGCTGGGCCAGTTCGCTGAGTTGAGCCATCTCATCGAGTGACAACACTTTCCCGGTATCGATGAGGATGACGAATTTGCCGTTGACCTTGCCCATGCCGCTGATGAAATCGGCCCGGATGCGGGCACCAAAACTGGGTGGGGGCTCGATATCTGCTTGTGGGATACCCAGTACTTCCGATACGGAATCCACCACAACGCCAATATCCTGACCTACAGGTTCATCGCCCTGCGGGGCCATCCCCTCAATAATGACGATGCAACTGCGGCGAGTGATGACCGAAGGAGCATTGCCAAAACGGGCATTCAAGTCTACGACCGACACTACCGCTCCTCTGAGGTTGATTACGCCACGAATAAAACCCGGCATCATCGGAACCGGAGTGATATTGCCGTATTCGATGATCTCTTTGACCCCCAGAATATTGATGGCGAACATCTCGTTGTTGATCAGAAATGTCAGGTACTGGGCATCGCCACTGTTCTCGTCAGCGGCCGCTGATGGCACCGTGATGTCGGTGGATGTATGCATGGTCGCCTCCGGTTAAAAACGGACAAAATCCGCGTCATCAATGGAATGGGATGATGGTTGATTGGGCTGGCTGGCCCGTTGTGGGGGGGCGATGAAACTGCCTCTGGGAGGCATGCCCTTGTGGCCGGTTTCATGGGACCAGGTGTTGAGCTGCGCACTTTTTTCCAGAGCAAAAAAGGCCATGGTTTGCTGCAGTTCGCTGGCTTGTGAACTCATCTCTTCGGCCGTGGCCGCCAGCTCCTCGCTACTGGCCGAATTCTGTTGTGTCACCTGATTAAGCTGGTTCATGGCCAGACTAATCTGGTTGGCTGCGCTGGCCTGTTCACCTGAGGCGGCATTGATCTCTTGTACCAGGTCAGAGGTTTTGCGAATGGAGGGGACGATCCTCTCCAGCAGGTTGCCAGCCCGCTCTGCCTTGCTGACACTGTCGGAGGAGAGCTCGCCAATCTCCTGCGCTGCGATCTGGCTGCGCTCTGCCAGTTTTCTCACTTCGGCAGCAACCACCGCGAAGCCTTTGCCATGCTCCCCGGCGCGAGCCGCCTCGATGGCGGCGTTGAGGGCAAGCAGGTTGGTCTGGTAGGCAATGTCGTCGATGATGCTGACTTTCTTGGCGATTTGCTGCATGGCGGTCACCGTCTGTTGAACGGATTGGCCCCCTTCGGTTGCCTCCAGCACCGAGTTGCTGGCCATGCTGTCGGTGATCTTGGCGTTCTCGGTGTTCTGATTGATGCTGGCGCTCATCTGCTCGATAGAGGCGCTGGTCTCCTCCACACTGGCCGCCTGCTCGCTGGTGGCCTGACTTAATGCCTGCGCCGTATTGCTCACCTGATTGGAGGCATTGGTCAGGTTGTCGGCGGCGTTGCGAACCTCTTCGATGATATTGGTCAGTGCAGTGATGGTCTGGTTGAGGCCGTCTTTGGTCTGGCCAAAAACCCCGGGGTAGGGTTCATCGATCCGCTGAGTCAGGTCCCCTTTGGAAAGCGCGGTGGCGATGCGCATCACATCTTCCAGGCTGGTATCTGTCACATGGGAGAGGCGATTCAGCAGCTCGGATACCCGCTTGATATAGCCTTGACGATCCTCCAGCGCAATCTTGTGGCTGAAGTCGCCCTGTTCGACAGCGGCGGTTACCAGCGTTTCAATATCCGTGATCAAGGCCCCCAGTTTCTTGACCATGTTGTCCATCGCCATCAAGAGCTGACCCGCTTCATCGTTGGACTCTATCTTGATCGATACATCCAGATTGCCATCGGCCAGACTATTGGCCACACGCAGGGCCTGCTCAATGGGAGTAATGATGCTTTTGATCAGCAGGGTGCCAAACCAGCCTGCGAGCGCGATGCCGACTGCGATAACCACCGCCATGGTTATCAGCATCACGTCATACCAGGATTGTGCAGAGGTATATTCCGACTTGGCTACATTGAGCTGCAGGTTCACCAGCTCGGTGACCTTGTTGCCTATCGGGTCGATGGATCCATAGAGGGTGCCGTCAAAATTGTTCAGCATGCCGGCAATTATGCCGTGCTGGGTGGCGAGGAATTTCTCCAGCTTGCCAATATCGGTATCGGCCGCGTTGAACAGGGAGCTCGCCTCGGCTGACAGACGCTGCTCCTCCGGGGTGAGAGTGGTGGATTGGTAGTGCAGCCACTCGCTCTTGATGGTCTGCTGGGCCTGTTTGATCTGATTCAACGCCTCTTCTGCCGGGATCAGCCCCGCATTGGCCTTGTTGAGGTTGTCGATGATCGAGACGGCATAGCTGTCGGAGATGGTCTTCAACTGCTTGAGGGGTACCACCCTGTCGTTGTAAACGCGCTGCAACCCGGTATTGCTGCTCTGCATGTTGTATAACCCGAGGCTGCCAACGGCCAGCAGCAGCAGGCAGAGCATGCAGAGCAGTACAATAAGACGCAATTTGATGGTGGAATTTTTTAACATGATGGTCCCCTCAGTTGATGCTGGATTGAGGCAGGTTGCGCGACACTGTCAACCTGTTGAGCTGACAGGATTCCTGAGTGATGGCGTGCTGGATCAGCGAAGGAATGTCGAGGATCAGGGCGACCTCTCCCCCCCCCAGAATGGTTGAACCACTGATGCCCTGCAGGCGCTGGAACAATTTCCCCAAAGGTTTGATGACGGTCTGGAATTCTCCCAGCAGTTCATCCACCACCAGTCCGGATTTTTTGCCTGCATGGCTGACCACGACAATGTTCTCGCGCCGCCCTTTGCTGCCATTGGTATCGAAGTAGTGTTGCAGGCGGATAAAGGGCAACACCTCGCCACGCAAATTGATGTAATTGCGACCCTGGGTATCGGACAGTGCACTCTGGGTCAATTCAACGCACTCGATCACCATATCGAGGGGAATGACGTAGTGGGTGTCGCAGACTCGCACCAGGAAGCCGTCGATGATGGCAAGGGTAAGCGGCAGGCGGATCTGTACACGGGTTCCTTTTCCCGGGATGCTGTCGAGATCGACCGTGCCGCGCAGGGCAGTGATGTTGCGTTTGACGACATCCATGCCCACCCCGCGACCGGAGAGGTTGGTTATCGCCTCGGCGGTGGAGAACCCCGGCTCGAAGATCAGGTTGTATATCTCCTGATCCGTCAGCGTGATGGTTGGGCTGATTAGACCGCGCTCGATGGCTTTTTGCTGGATCCTGGCTTTGTTGAGACCTGCGCCGTCATCCCGAATTTCGATGACGATACTGTTGGAGTCGTGATAGGCATTGAGATTCAGGGTGCCACGTGGGGGTTTGCCTGCCAGCAGCCGTTGTTCTGCCGATTCGATACCGTGATCCATTGCGTTTCTGACCAGATGTATCAGCGGATCGCCGATCTTCTCTACCACCGATTTGTCCAGTTCGGTCTCGGCTCCGGAGATCACCAGAGTGATATCCTTGTTCAGCTCCTGACTGACATCGCGCACAACCCGCTGGAAGCGGTTGAAGGTATCGCCGATAGGCACCATTCGCAGGCGCAGCGCGCTGTCACGGATCTCTTCCACCAGCATGGCAATGACCGAGGTGGCTTCCTGCAGCTGGCTTTCGCGGGTGCGTTGGGCCAGCAGATTGGCTCCTGAACTGGCGACTACCAACTCCCCGACCAGATTGATTAGATCGTCCAGCTTGTCGGCATGCACCCTGACGTAACGGCCCTCTTTGCTCTTGCTCTCCTTGGTCTGATTCTGTTTTTTCAGGGCGGCATCGACGACGGCTTCGTTGACGGCACCCTGCGCAATCAGGATTTCTCCGAGTTTGGGCGCTTGTTCTGCCGGGGTCGCTTGCTGTGCCTGCAGACCGTTTGCTAACTCCTCTGCGGTCAAAGCGCCTGTGTTGACCAGCAACTGCCCCAGCATGGCGTTATCTTCCGGCAGCGACTCGATCAGGTTGATGAACTCGGCGATCTTGCTGTGGGGCGGCAAGATGGTGATCTGGCAGTCATCTCTAACAAATTCAAAAACATCGCTGATGGCCGTCTTGTCTGCCTGCGAGTCGAAGTCTATCTCGTAGCCTAGGTAGCAATTCTCCGGATCGAACTGCTCCCAATCCGGTAGCGCCTGATGGATGGTCTCCACCGAACATATCGTTCCTAGTGTGCTGAGATAGCGCAGAAATGCGGCCGGATCCATGCCATTGCGCAGCACATCGGGGCCAAAACGCAGGGAGATATGCCACAGGGAGGCGGAGCTGGTAATTCCTCCCTCTTTTTCGATCTTGGGTTCCGGCGTATGCACAGTATCTGGCAGCGTGGCATGGGGGATGCACTGATGACGGGTGAGGGTGAGCCTCAGCCGTTCATCTTGGTTGGCATCGCCCTCGCTTAACGTGCTGCCCTGTTCTGCAACGACACTGATGAGCGTCTGGATATGGTCACAGCTCTCCAGCAGATCCTTAATCAGAGGAGAGGTGACGGTGAGCTGCTGATTGCGGATCTGGTCTAGCAGATCCTCGACGATATGGGTAAACCCGACGATGGGCTGCAGACCAAACAGGCCAGCAGACCCCTTGATGGTGTGAGCTGCACGGAAGATAGCGCCAATCAGCTCGCTATTGTCAGGGTCAGCTTCCAGTGAGAGCAGTGCTGACTCCATCTCTTCGAGCAACTCGCGTGCCTCGGCGATATAGGTTTGTAAAGCCTGATCAAGATCGATGCTCACGGTGACTCCTTGTCATGCTGGCTCAGGGCCGTTCGCCATGGGTGATGAGGGTGGGGTCGCCAAAAAAGGCCGAGAGTTGGCAGAGCTCCAGCAGTTCAAGCACAACATGGCTGTGCCAGACCAGCGAAAGGGAGGAGCCCTGCTGCAGCGCGGTTTTTTTTGCCGCCAGCAGCAGTTGCAGCCCGGAGCTGTCTATCTCGGATACCGCCGCCAGATCCAGCTCCAGTTCGCTCCCTTGATGCAATAAGGGCGAAAGGGCCTCTTTCAGCTCGCTGACCGTATAGATGGTGATCTCATCCGGCATGGTCACCACCACCTTGTTGTCGAGTAGCTCACTCTGTAGTTGCATGATGCGCTCCGGATTACGGCATGATGAGCTTGGCGACTGCGGCCAGCATCTGTTCGGGCTGGAAGGGTTTGACCACCCAGGCTTTGGCTCCTGCGGCTTGTCCCTCCTGCTTCTTGCTGTCCTGAGACTCCGTGGTCAGCATGATGACAGGGGTAAATTTGTAGTTGGCCAGCTTTTTGGCCTCTTTGACGAAGGTGATGCCATCCATGTTCGGCATATTGACGTCACTGATGATCAGGTTGATCTTCTTGCCATCAAGTTTGTTGAGCGCATCTTTGCCATCAGAGGCTTCCATGACCTCATAACCGGCTCCCTTGAGGGTCATGCCCACGACTTGGCGAATAGTTGCCGAGTCATCCACGATCAGGATCGTTTTGCCCATATCTCTCTCCTAGAAAAATGTGATGTCGGCGCTGCTTGGTTGCGCGTTGACAGAACGGGTGGTGCGACCATGGTGAATATTGCGCTGTTCGTCGGTGGCGTATGAGAGCTCCATCTCTGCCAGCCAGCGATTGGCATCGATCTGGATTGGCCCTGTCGCGTTGCTGCTCTGCTCCGAAGCAACCAGATGGCTGGAGAGGCTCTCCATGTTTTGTCTGACGTGGCTGAGGATCTGGCTGACCCTGTCTTGAAATTGAAGCGAGACAATGACGCTGGAGATTTCGCGATGGATATCTGTGCTCTCGTTTTGCAGCAGGGAGGCGGATTCCGCCAGGCTGTCAGTGGCATGGCGAAAACGGGCCACTACCTGTTCGATTGTCTGCTCCGAATTGATCGCCGAGGCGTGATCCCGTGCGGCTGCATTTTCGGAAATCTGGAAGGCGCGACCGATAGCAGTATTGATGGTATCAACCTTGTCGGTCATCTTCTGGGCGGTTTCGCTGGAGAGGCGGGAGAGGTTGCGCACTTCATCAGCGACCACAGCAAAACCACGGCCTGCTTCCCCTGCGCGAGCCGCTTCAATGGCGGCGTTGAGGGCCAGCAGATTGGTCTGGGAGGCGATTTTGGCCACATCCATGGCCATGGTGTTGAGCTCTATGGTGTAGGTGGTCAGGCTTTTTATCTCACCCAGCATGGCGTCCCGATTGGCCTGGGCGGAGTGCAGGATGGCCACTACCTCATTGAGTTGCAGCTGGCTCTCGCTCAAGACTCCTGCCATGCCACGGGAATTGGCATCACCCAGTTCTCCGGCTGCCAGATGAGAAGCATTGACTGCTTCCTCCAGCTTGTTGGCCAAACCGCTGAAGCGTTGAGTCAGGTCAATCATCGCGGCTTCGGTTTGTTGACGAGAGTTTTCAATCTGCTGGGACCAGATAGGTAGAGCCTTCTCGCACACCTGTTCGAGCCCGATGATGGAGTGGGCGAGATGATCGGTAGCGACGGTTTGTTCCTCTCCTGCACTATGTCGGAGTGTGTGCTGGTGGAAGTGACTCGATGTCCAGAGCGCGGCGGCAATACCAACCAGCACATTGAGCAGCAGGTAGAGTGGTGACAGCGCATCGGCGAGTTGCAGCAACAGGCAGTTGAGCAGAGCAAGCCCGATGCAGCAAATCCAGCAAACCGGTTCCCAAAGCGGTGTGTTCACGCCACTTTTGTGTTGTGCCATACGTAGCTTATCCCTGTGCAATTATTTGGTAAGAGGTAAAGGCGCTGGACTGCAACAGTCATGGTGCCCCTTGAAGCTCTTTTCTTTATTTATAGTTGACACAATAAGGTTAGCGGAAAAAAACAAATTGGCTGCAAACAGGATTTGTTTGTATCAGCGATTGCCGTATCAAGCGGCTTGCGAAGTGGTGGGAAGAGCTAGGTGGGGATTAAAAGGAGAGAAGGAGCCTGACGATTCAGGCTCCTGATGAGGATCAAGCCTCGTTGGCGTGGGCCTTCTGGCACCCTTCCACCGCGTGGGCAATCAGCTCCAGCGCGCTCTTGTCGCACGGGGGCAGTTCGGCATCGCACGCCTTGAGGGGGGTGACGCGAGCGCCCCACTTGATGATGGCTGCACCCCAGGTCAGACCGGCACCGAAGGCGGCGGTCAGCAGATAGGAGTTCGGCTTGACGCGACCCTGCTCCAGCGCTTCGCACAGGGCGATGGGCACGGTGGCGGCGGAGGTGTTGCCGTAGTTTTCGATGTTGACCATCACCTTCTCCATCGGCGCGTTCATCCGCTTGGCAAGGGTTTCGATGATGCGGATGTTGGCCTGATGGGGGACGATCAGCTCGACCTGCTCCGGCGCAATGCCAGCCTGCGCCAGCACTGTGCTCGTGGCTTCACCCATGCCGCGCACGGCGCGTTTGAAGATCTCCTGGCCTTCGAAGTTGAAGGTGAACAGGCCGTCGATATCGGCAAAACGCACCCGATCAGTACCGAAGTTCGGTACGTGCAGGATCTCCCGCGCTTCACTGTCACAGCCCAGCTTGTTGGCGATCAGGCCACACTCCTGCTCGCTCGCCTCGATCACTACGGCACCGGCACCATCGCCAAACAGCACTGCGGTATCGCGGCGCGCCCAATCCAGCAGGTAGGTGAGGCGTTCGGCGCCGATCACCAGCACCTTCTTCATCATGCCGGTCTGCACCAGCGAGGGAGTAGACGAAACCGGTGCAGGCTGCGTTGAGGTCGAACACGGCGGCATTGACGGCCCCGAGCTTCTTCTGCACCGCAGAGGCGGCGCTTGGCAGCAGGTTGTCCGGGGTAGCGGTCGCCAGGATGATGCCATCGAGGTCGCTCGCTTCCAGACCGGCGCAGGCCAGCGCGCGGCGACCGGCCAGGGTAGCGAGATCCGAGGTGCTGACGTGGGAGATCCGGCGAGCCTTGATGCCGGTGCGCGGATAGATCCACTCGTCTGACGTATCCATGATGGTGCTGAGGTCATCGTTGGTCAGCACGGAGGGAGGCAGGCATTTGCCCCAGCCGGTGATATTGGCGTATTTCATCTTGTTACCGCTTCTCAAAGTGGATCGCCCGCGGGCGGAAAATCGTGCAATTATGCCGTACGAGACAACCACTGTCATCTTGTGGTCATGGTTATGTGCGGGGGGCTCAGCTGTGCCATCTGGTCGCAAAGGGCTGCAACGTGCTGAGCATGGCTGGAAATTTTGCTTAAAACGCGGGACTCCTCTGCCCTAAGATAGGCGTTTCACCACCGATGAGGGGATCTCCTTGCTCAGAGCCAATCTCAACTTGTTGCCGACCCTCAAGGTACTGCTGGAGACCCGCAATATCAGCCGCGCCGCCGAGCTGCTGCACCTTAGCCAGCCCTCCATCAGCAAGCAGCTTGCCCAGTTGCGCAGCGAGTTTGATGACGAGTTGCTGGTGCGAGAGGGGCAACGCTGGCTACTGACGCCCCGGGCCGAAGCGCTGGCCGCTCAACTGGCGGATTCTCTCGGTGCGCTGGAGCGGCTCTACGAGGCGCCCGGATTTGACCCGAGCCGCTGCGAGCGGGTATTTCGGCTCGCCTCTTCCGATTATGTTGCCCAGCATATCCTGCCCGATATCTGTGCCGCGCTCGCCAACGAGGCGCCGTTGGCGGCGCTGGAGTACAGCCTGTGGGACAAACGTCAGCTGCCGCAGTTGTGGCAGTCCGAGCTGGATCTGGTCTCTACCATCACCGAACAGGTACCGGATCAGATCCGTGGTCTGCATCAGGGGGAAGATCGGCTGGCGGTGCTGATGGGACGTCATCACCCGCTGGCAGGCAAGACGCTTAATCTCGATGACTATCTCGCCTGGCCTCACCTGCAGGTGAGCGGGGGAGGCGACAAAGACAGTCCGGTTGAGCAGGTGTTGGCGCCGCAGGGACTGAGTCGGCGCTGGTTTGCCAGAGTTCCCTTCTTTCAGGCGGCAGTAGAGGTGTTGCTGCGCACTGATTGTCTGATGACCACCCCGGCTCATATCGCCTGGCAGCTCTCCTGCGGCCATGAGCTCACCTTTGTCGATCTGCCATTTGTTACCCGCGACCAGCAGTATCATCTGCTGTGGCACCAGCGCCATCATCAGGATCCGGCCCACCGCTGGTTTCGCGAGCTGGCCTACCCCTTCCTGCGGGATCACCTGCAACGTACCGTCGGCGAGAGTCGCAAGCAGCTCGATCTCGGCGGTTAGCCGCAGTCAGTTGTGTGGTGCCATAGCCATTGGTTATGGAATCTATTCATAACTTTCACTACTGGCATAATTGCTCAGCCCGTACCCTGAATGCAGGGCATCATATCGAGCATATAAAGAGGAAAAGCATGGAACTGACGAGTTGGCTGGCACTCGCCGCAATCTGCGTGATGGGCGCCATCAGCCCGGGGCCGAGTCTGGCGCTGATCATCCGCAACACGGTGCAGGGCGGGCAGGGGCATGGCGTCGCCACTGCGCTTGGCCACGGCCTCGGGGTTGGTATCTATGCGCTGGTTACCGCGCTTGGCCTCTCCATCCTGATCACCCAGACCCCGATCCTGTTTGATCTGATCCGTTACGGCGGCGCCGCATTTCTTGCCTGGCTTGGGGTGAAAGCCCTGCTGGCAAAACCAGCCAGTGGTGAAGCGAGTGAAGAGGTTCACCAGCTGCGTGGTCGGCAGGGAGCCTTTGAAGGTTTTATGGTGGCCTTTCTCAATCCCCAGCTGGCGGTCTTCTTCATCGCCCTGTTCAGCCAGTTTGTGCGGGCCGATACCGGCTGGAGCGAAGGGGGCATCATGATGCTCACCGCGGGCGGGATCGATGCCGTCTGGTACGTGCTGGTGGCGCTGGTGCTCTCCCGCGGGCCTGTGCTGGCGTGGCTTAAAGCCAAATCCTTTGTGATCGATAAGGTGAGCGGCCTGGTGCTGCTTGGACTGGCACTTAAGGTGGTTATCTAATCCTGCATTTTGCGGATACCTTAAGCGGGATCAAGGCACGGGGGTGGTGAATGGGCTAGAGTAGCGCCCATTTGCTGTCCGCCCTGATCCCGAGACCATGCACCAGAACAAGCACCCGTTAAGCCACAACAACCGGTTGGAGCTGCTGGCTCCGGCCAAGAACCTCGCCTACGGCATCGAGGCCATCAACCATGGTGCCGATGCCGTCTACATGGGCGGCCCTGCCTTTGGCGCCCGCAGTGCGGCGGGCAACTCCATCGAGGATATCGAAGCGCTGGCGCGCCACGCCCATCGCTTCGGAGCCCAGGTCTTTGTCGCCTTCAACACCCTGCTGCACGATCACGAGCTGGAACAGGCCCGGCGGCTGACCCACCAAATCTATGAAGCCGGTGCCGATGCGCTCATCGTCCAGGACATGGGGCTGCTGGCCCTCGATCTGCCACCCATCGCCCTTCATGCCAGTACCCAGACTGACAACCGCACGCCGGAGAAGGTGAAGTTTCTGCAGGATGTGGGTTTCTCTCAGGTGGTGCTGGCGCGCGAACTGTCTCTTGCGCAGATCCGCGAGATCAGTGCAGCGACCAATGTGCAGCTGGAGTTTTTTATCCACGGCGCGCTCTGCGTTTCCTACAGCGGCCAGTGCAACATCAGCCATGCCCGTACCGGTCGCAGCGCCAACCGCGGTGAGTGTGCCCAGCTCTGCCGTCTGCCTTGCTCGCTGCAAAAGCCTGACGGTGAAGTGCTGGTGGCCGACAGCCACCTGTTGTCCCTCAAGGATATGGATCAGACCGACAACCTGGAGGCCTTGATCGAGGCGGGAATCCGCTCCTTCAAGATCGAGGGGCGCCTCAAGGGGCTCGACTACGTCAAGAATGTCACCGCCTGGTATCGCCAGAAGCTGGACGCCATTCTGGATAGCCGCAGCGATCTGGTGGCTGCCTCTGCGGGTCGTTGCAGCTACGGCTTCACGCCTGACCCCAAAAAGAGCTTCAATCGCGGCAGCACAGACTACTTCCTCCATGGCCGCCAGCAGGGGATCGACTCCACCAAGAGCCCGAAATATGTGGGCGAACCGCTGGGGCGCGTGACCAAGGTGACCCGTGACGGTATAGAGATCGATGGCAAACCGGTCACCCTCAACAACGGCGACGGTTTGGGCTTCTTCAAGCCGAATAACGAGTTGGTGGGTATGCGCCTCAACAAGGTCGAAGGTAAGCAGTTACTCCTGTCAGAACGCATGCCGGGGCTAAAGGTGGGGACAGAAATCTACCGCAACCACGATCAGGCGTTCAGCAAGATGCTGGAGAAGGCGAGCGCGGATCGCCGCATCCGGGTCGATATGGTGCTTGCAGAGTGCGATGAGGGCTTGTGCCTCACGCTCACCGACGAGCAGGGCATCAGCGCCGCGGTGACCCTGCCTTGCGACAAACAGCCTGCCGAGAACCCGGAGCGGGCGTTGCAACAGGCGCGGGATCAACTTGGCAAGCTCGGCAATACCCTGTTTGTGGCGCGCAAGATTGAGTTGGGATTCACTCACCCGCTATTTATCGCCGCATCACAGCTCAACGGCTTGCGCCGGGATGGCATCGCTGCGCTGGAGGCCGCACGCGTGGCGAGCTACCAGCGCCCCGAGCGACGCATCGCCCTGCGGGATATCAACTATCCCCAGCACCGTCTCTCCTACCTTGGCAATGTGCTGAACAGCGCGGCCGAGCAGTTCTTCCGCGAACACGGGGTGGAGCGGATTGCTCCCGCCTATGAGGCGAACAAGGAGGAGCGGGAAGTGGTGCTGATGATCACCAAGCATTGCATCCGCTACAGCCAGAACCTCTGTCCGAACGAGGTGCCCGGTCTCAAGGCCGAGCCGCTGGAGCTCAAAATGGGCAAAGACACCTTCCGCCTGCGTTTTGACTGCAACCGCTGCGAAATGCATGTGATGGGCAGCCTGAAACGCTGATCAATGAGCCCCTTTCTCCGTCCGGAAAGGGGCAATTTTTATCGCAGGCTCTCTGCCTACCCTCCTTTAATAGCCACTCTCCAGCGCCAGCAGCGCTTTTTTGATCTCCAATCCCCCCGCATAGCCGGTCAGGCTGCCGTTCTGGCCGATCACCCGATGGCAGGGGACGATGATCGAGAGCGGATTGCGGCCGTTTGCCGCGCCCACTGCCCGCACCGCATCCGGTTTGCCGATGGCTCGGGCAATATCGCTGTAGCTGCGGGTCTCGCCGTAGGGGATGTCGCACAGCGCTTGCCACACAGCTTGTTGAAAAGCAGTGCCACGGGCGGCAAGGGGCAGGGAGAAGCGCTGCAAGCGACCGGCAAAATAGGCGTCAAATTCGGCGAGGAAGGGGGCCAGAGTCTCGTGATCTTGCTGCCAGCCACTCATATCGGGCAGCGCCCGCAGGCCCGCCACAAAGTCCACGTGCACCAGACCGGATTCATTGATGGCGACCAGCAGATCGCCGCAGCGGGTCGGCAGGATATCGTAGCGGATCATGGGGTTATCTCCTGTTGTTGGGTATCTGGTTGTTGTTCGTTGCCGGTGGCATGGCGCAGCAAATCGGGCGCTTCACTCATGGCGTGCCACAGCCAGCTGGCCGCATAGCTGCGCCATGGCTGCCATGCTGCGCTTTGCGCCAACACCTCTTTTACCGGCAGCTTGGCACCGCCTCCGAGTGCCTTTTGCAGCACCAGATCGGAAGCGGGGAAGGCATCGGTATCCATCCCGCAGCGAAGCCGCCAGTAAGAAACCGTCCAGGGGCCAATGCCCGGTAGCGCCAGAAGTTGTTCATCGCTCGCAGTGGTCAGGGAAAGTGTGCCGCTCGCGAGCGCGGCAGCGAGCACCTGCAGAGTGCGAATGCGACTGCCGGGCATGCCGATGCCGTCGAGATCGAGTTCGCACAACTGGGCGGGGGTCGGTAGTTGCGCCACCCCGAATTGGGCCTCGGTGCGCGCCACTAGCCGCCCAAGTCTGGTGATGGCCCCCTTGACCGAGACCTGCTGGCCGACGATGGCGCGCAGCATCACCTCGTATTCGTCCCAGCCACCCGGCAGCCGTACGCCGGGCCAGCGCCCCTGCAAGCGGGCGAGCAGCGGATCCTGACCGAGCAGATCACCGATCCGCTGCATATCCGCATCGAGATCCCACATCCGGCGCACCCGGTAGAGCAGGTCGGGCAGTGCTGCGAGCGGCAGATCATGGACGGTGAGCTGCAGGCTATGCCCCTTGCCCTGCGCGATACGCACCAGCGTGACCTGATCGCCGACCCGGTAGCGTCGCTCATACCCCTCGCCATCTACCCGCTCCAGCCCGGGGATCGCCCGCAGCCGATAGAACGCCAGCATGGCCGCCACGTCATACGGGGGGCGGTAGGGCAGTTGCAGCGCCAGGGTTGCGCCGCGCGGCTGCGCGCTCATGTGCTCTGGCGCATGATCCTCTTGTTGGCGCAGGGAGCGTGGGGCCAGTCCGTAGGCGTTCAGCCAGGCGTCATTGAAGCGGCGGATGCTGGCAAAACCGGCGGCAAACGCGATATCGGTGATGGGCAGCCGGGTTTCAGTCAGCAGCCGTTTCGCGAGCAGCAGGCGGCGTGTTTGCTCCACCTGTTTTGGCGAGGCGCCAAGGTATGCCTCGAACTGGCGGCGTAGCGTGCGCTCACTGATACCGCTCTCTGCTGCCAGTTCGGCGAGCGTGCTGTCTGCCAGCTCGCCGCGATCGATACGCGCCAGCAGACGAGCCAGTTCAACCGGCAGATCGCCACGGGCGGCGGGGGCCAGTTCTGGGCGGCAACGCAGGCAGGGTCGCAGCCCATACTGCTCGGCGGCCGCGGCGCTTTGGAAGTAGCGCACATTGTGCTCGTGGGGTGGCCGTGCCGGGCAGACTGGCCTGCAGTAGATGCCGGTCGAGAGCACGCCAGTAAAGAAGCGGCCATCGAAGCGCGCATCGCGGGCGAGCCGTGCGGCGTGACACTGTTCGCGGCTGAGGGTGTTGATCACCTCATCCGGTGACGACTCAGGGCTGTGCTTTGCATTCATGGTGTTGGCGGCTTTGCTGGAATAGATGGCAAGAGAGTAAGGGGGCTCGGGGGCCGTGACTAGCCAGAAACGGACAGGGATAGCAAAAATTGGCCAAAGGTTTTTTTGCTCTTTCATTGCTCGGCCGGGTTTCACTCTTCGCTCCGTTGTTATTCATGTATGGCGGCTCGACAGAAGGGGGCATAACGGACGGGTCGGAGGCACGATTGGCCTAGCTTTATTTGCTTAGCGAGATTAGTGGCGGTGAAAACTGCTTAAAAATTAATAACAGATCACATAATTATCTTTTTTACATTGAGAGTGGCGATTTTGTGTTGTTCAATCGAGTCAGTTAATTTTTGATGATTATTAAGTCATCACATCTGCGGCCTTAGGCCGACCAATAACAACAACACTTGCCAAGGATGATAAGTGAACGACTGTAAGGCATGGCCCCATTGCCGGGGCTTTAGTCTGATCGAGTTGTTGATCGCCATGACGGTTGTCAGCATTCTCGCGGCCATCGCGTTGCCAGCGTATCAGGGTTATCTGCAACAGGGACGTCGTTACGAAGCGCAGCAGCAATTGCTGGAGCAGGCGCTCGCCCTCGAACGTATCTATACCCAACAGGGCCGCTATCCCGACACATTTGCCACTCCTTCCAGAACGGACTTCTACCAGTTCAGCTACAGCCAGCAAGACGCTGGCGACTACCTGCTCAAAGCCATTCCAACGACGCGACAACAGGATGAGTGCGGCACTCTGACGCTCGATCAGACCGGTTACCGCGCGGCCAATCGTCATGACTGCTGGGGATCATAAGATGAACGTGCGCGGATTTACTCTGATTGAGTTGATGATCACGGTCGGTATAGCCGCCATCTTGCTATTGGTCGGGTTGCCCTCCATGAGTCAGCGCCTCGCGGCCGAACGGCTCGATCGCAGTGCGACCGAACTCGCTTCAGCCTACCGCTTTGCCCGCAGCGAAGCGGTCAAGCTGACCCTGCCGGTGGTACTGCAGGGCACCGAGAACGGTGGCTGGGAGGTGATGGCTGACAGCAAGTTGCTGCGTCAGGCAGCAGCACCTGCTGGCGGAGTGGTGATCAAGCCGTTTGACCCCATCCAGATCGCGCCAACCGGCAGTAGCAGCCACGCCGAGATCATTCTGGCCAATCGCCTCGGTGAGCAGAGGGTGCTCTGTGTGGCACCGAGCGGCCAGCTGCTGCAAGGGAGCTGCTCATGAGACACGCCGCACTTGCCCGCCAGCAGGGCTTCAATCTGGTGGAGATCATGGTCTCCATGGTGTTGGCGGTGATGGTGTTTCTCGGTCTCGCCAAGGGGCAGGTGGTCTCGTTGCAGCAGGCGCATTACAGCTTGCAGAGCACGCTGGCCACGATCGAGGCGAGCAACAGCGTGGAGCAGATCTGGAGTTCGCTGTGTGAAGTGCAGCGCAAGCCCGAGCGGTTCACCCAGGCCGATTTTCTTGCCCGCTTCACCCTGCAGGATGGCCACCGACTGGTGCTACCGAACCGCTATAGCGACAACTTTGTGGTCGCCGTCGAGTGGCAGGATGAGCGAGTCTCCGGTGCCAAGCGCGTTGAGCTGAACGCAGGATTTCCGCCCCTATGCTGAGCGTCCCCTCCCGACAGCGAGGCGTCAGCCTCGTCGAACTGATGATCTCCATGGTGCTCGGTCTGATGCTGATGCTGGCGATTTTTGCCGGTTACGCCCCGATCAAGAGCACGGTCGAGCAGAGCAAGGCGCTGGAGCAGGCGAACGACGTGTTGCGCTTTGCCACTCTCACCTTTACCAACAGCATCAAGCAGGCAGATCAGCTGATAGCGGTCACCCCTGATCGCCTGACGCTGGCCTTCAAGGTAGAGGGGGGCAGTCAGGTGCTCTCCTGCCTTGGCAACCAGAAAACCGCAGATTTTACCGAGCAGTACCGCTTCACGCCGCCGATACTCAGTTGCGATGACGGAGATGGCCCGCGCCTGTTGCTGGCCAATCTTCAGGACCTTGAATTCGGCCAGCAGGGGACGCTGGTCAATATCCGCATCTTGCCCGAAGGGTTGCCCAGCTATCTGGAGCCGGGGGTAGAGGTGCAGGTAGCCCGCCGCAAGGCGGTCTGGGCGGCAGCGCTGGCCACATCCGGGGCCAAAGCGACAACAGGGGAAGCGGGATGAACAAGGGATTGTGCGGGCAGCGGGGCGCCGTGCTGCTGGTGGTACTGGTGGTGAGCCTGTTGTCGAGGCTGCTGGTGTTTACCAGTATTCAGGAGAACCAGTTGCAGACGCGCCTGAGCGGTAATTTTCACAAGAAGATCAACGCTCAGCTCAGTGCCGAGCAGGGGATGAACGACAGTTATCGCGCTTTGCATCAGGCGCTCGGGGCCGAACCGCGCATTGCGTGGGATCAGTTGGTACAGAAGGTGCCGGGCAAGGGCGAAGGGGCGATGGCGGGCAGCCGCTTCAGCATCGAGCAGCTTAATGCCTCCGCCGACAGCAAGCTGGCGTTGCAGAGCAATGGCCGCTATCTGGAGGGCAATGCCAGCCTCAACGCGCTGTTTGCGCTCAAGCGCGAGCCGGGCAATCTGATCTTTCAGGATTCGGTGGTGGCGTGCGAAGGATTGAGCCTCTCCGGCAGCGGTCTTATCGACAGCTATGATTCGCGCAAGGGCAAATATGGCGGCACCAACATTAACCAGAATGCCAAGGTGGCGACCGTTAGCGACAAGGCCAATGTAGTGCTCGACGGCAATTCGCCAATTTGGGGTGATGTGCGGGCGACCGGTACCGTGACCCTCAACGGATCTTCTCCCATCTCCGGCAACGTGAATGCCGGGAGTGACGTCATTATCTCCCCCTCTTCTGACAAGATTGTCCGGGTTTCCGGCAATGTGAAAGGGGGCGGCAGTTTGACCCTGAAAGGGGGGCGCATCGGTGGTCAGGTGGCGGTCAACGGTAATGTCTCCATGGATTGGGGAACCAGCATCGACAGCGGCAAGCTCAATTATGGTGGTGCTGGCTTTTTTAAAGATCAGGAGAACCAGAAGTATCTGGATTCCAAGTACCGCAACGATCCCAAGTTGCCACCGGTGGCCGGACAGGTGTGTGACCCGCTCAATGTGGCCGCACTGCCCAACTCCCCCAAGCTGGCCAATCTGCCGCCGAATGGCCCGCTGACGCTCGGGGCGACCCAGCAGATGGTGTTGACCACGGATCCCTCCACCGGCTCGGTGACCAGCAAAAACCAGAGCAAGCCCGGGTTGCCGCTGCCTGGCAAAGGGGAGTTGTTTGGTAAGGATCAGACTGTCTACAAGCTCGACAGCCTCAATATGGGGGCCGATGCCACACTCACCATCAAGGGAGATGTGGTACTGCTGATCGGCAAGGATTTCACCATGGGCGGCAGCAACCAGCTGACCGTCGAGCCGGGCAGCAGCCTGACCCTGATCGTCAGCGGCAAGATCGATCTCGGTGCCGGTGCCGAGGTGACGGCAGCCAAGCAGGGGCTGACCACTGGCGGTACGCCTGCTATCTCCATCTATTCCGCGTATAGCGGCAAGGATGGGGTCAAGCTGTCGGGCAATACGCCGCTCTATGCCGCCCTCTATGCCCCGCTGACCGAGATGAAGATCAGCGGAAGTGGCGGTCTGTACGGGGCGGTGCGGGCCAAGCATCTGACCGAGAGCGGTGCTGGCGGTGTGCACTACGACGAGGCGCTGGGCATGGCGGATATGGGGGAAGATCAGGGGCCGCCTCCGACACTGGCACTGCGGCAGTGGCACTTTGTGCAGTGAGGCTAGCGAGCCGCTAAAAAGGATCGAATGGGGCGCGCAACTGTGAGATGGTGGAGATCTGTCCACCCAGCCGTTCACTATTCGTTCACCATTGAGGAGTGCTCCATGCCAGGCCCCGCTCGTGCCGGTGCCCTGATCTATGCCAAGGATCCGGGCCTGCTGACCCAGTTTTACCGTACATTGCTGCAGATGGTGGTCTGCAGTCAGGATGAGCAGCTGGTGGTGCTGGAAAACAGCGATATCCAGCTGCTGATCCACGCCATTCCTGCGCCCTATGCCGGGCAAGTCGTTATCAAGCGGCCGCCGGCACTGCGGGAAGAGGGGGCCATCAAGCTGTTCTTCACCGTCTCCAGCCTCGCCTGGGCAGAAGCGAAGGCGGCGGATCTTGGCGGTGGCCTGCTGCCACAGCAGTGGACTGGGCCCGGCTTTGTGGTGCGCAATGCCTTTGACCCGGAGGGCAATATCCTGCAACTGCGCGAGTTGTTGGGTTCCTCTGATCCTCTCTGAATGCTCTCTTTTTGCAGCATGGTGGTGGGGCGTGCTGTGCCATGCACCGTCATAAAAATGAACCGCCATAAAAACGGGACCCTGTAGTGGTCAACTAAAAAGGGCCCCGCTCTGCTGTTAGCTTGTTGCACGCATCACTTCAGGTAGCGCTGTTCCAGATGTTGGCGCAGCCAGTGCGGATTGAGCGCTTCACCGGTGGCTCGGCGCACCAGCTCGTCGGTGCTGTGCAGGCTCCCCTGTGACCAGATGTGGCGACCGAGCCAGCCAAAGATCTCCGGCAGGCGGCCTGCGGTGATCAGCTCACCCATGTTGCCCAACTCTTTTTCGAGAGCAAAGCGCAGTTGGGCGGCATACATGGCACCTAGCGTGTAGCTCGGGAAGTAGCCAAACATCCCATCGGTCCAGTGAATATCCTGCATACAGCCATTGCGGTAGTTGCCCCGGGTGGAGAGCCCCAGCCATTGCTGCATTTTGGCGTCCCACAGCTCGGGGATGTCGGCTACCTCGATCTTCCCTTCAACCAGATCGCGCTCCAGCTCGTAGCGCAGGATAACGTGGGCCGGATAGGTCACCTCGTCGGCATCGACCCGGATAAAGCCCGGTTCGACCCGGCTGTAGAGTTTGGCCAGGTTCGCCGGTGAAAATGCCTCCTGCTCGCCGAAGTGATGACGAATATAGGGTGCAAGCAGTGCCAGGAAGGCCGGATTGCGTCCCAGCTGCATCTCGCAAAACAGGCTCTGGCTCTCGTGAATCGCCATGGAGCGCGCCTCGGCCACCGGCTGGCCCAGCAGATGGCGTGGCAGCCCCTGCTCGTAACGGGCGTGGCCGGTCTCGTGCACTATGCCCATCAGGCTCGAGACAAACTCCTGCTCGTTGTAACGGGTGGTGATCCGCACATCGGTCGGCACCCCGCCACAGAAGGGGTGACTGCTCACGTCGAGGCGGCCGTGGGCGAAATCAAAGCCGAGCACCCCCATCACTTCCTGACCGAAGGCTTGCTGGGTGGGGATGGGGAAGGGGCCTTGCGGTAGCAGCAGGGCATCGCCCTTCTGCTGCTCGCTCACGGTCTGGATAAGACCGGGCAGCCAGTTGGCGAGATCGCCGAAGATCTGATCGAGCCGTGCGCTGGTCATGCCCGGCTCATAGAGCGCCAGCATGGCGTCGTAGGGGCGCACGCCAAGCGCATCGGCCCGCAATTGCGCCACGTCACGGGAGAGTGTCACCACCTCCTCGAGATTGGGAGCAAAACCGGCCCAGTCGTTGTTCTTGCGCTGGCTGCGCCAGGCGTGCTCGCACTTGCTGCCAGCAAGCGACAGCGCTTCGACCAGCTCACCGGGCAGCAGGCT
The DNA here is from genome assembly GCF_054052405.1 of Aeromonas aquatilis. Taxonomy (NCBI): domain Bacteria; kingdom Pseudomonadati; phylum Pseudomonadota; class Gammaproteobacteria; order Aeromonadales; family Aeromonadaceae; genus Aeromonas; species Aeromonas aquatilis. The sequence continues at coordinate 100,367 of NZ_JBSTYP010000007.1, forward strand.
GGCATCTTGCCACTGGCGCTTGATCTCGCCGAGGTTGGCGCGCTGCACCTCATCGAGTGACTCGCTCTCGGCCTTGGCAATCCAGTCGCCGAGCTCGGGGGCGGTGCGCTTCTGGTGGATCAGCAGACCGAGTTCGGCCATTGCTTCGGCACGGGCATCGTTGCCCCCTTCCGGCATCATGGCCGCCTGATCCCAGCCGCAGATGGCGGCGAGGTGGCTAAAACGGTGGATCTGTTGCTGATGTTGTTCAAGCTTTTGATATGACATGGGATTGTCCTTGTTATCGTCCCTGATGGTATGCCGCCCCGTACCTGGCATGATCGGGGCCGTTCGATGCTAACACCGCCGCCGCATCGTTGACCACCTTCATGCAGGCGGGCCAAAGGCGTGGGGGCGAAACGCGGATTAGCCGAGCCGCTTCTGGTGCCGTTCGCGGTTTTCCGCTTTTTTGCGTTCGCTTTTACGCAGCAGCACGTATAGAGCACCGCTGCCGCCGTGGCGACGCTCGGCGCTGTGGATCGCCATGACGGCGGGCAGTTGCGGCAACCAGGCGCTCACATAGCTTTTCAGCAGGGCGCGCGGGGTGCTGCGCTCCCCCTTGCCGTGCAGGATCAGCAGGCAGCGGATATCCCGGACTTCACAATCCGCAATGAATTGCACCAGCGTCTGGCGCGCTTCGTTGAGGGTTTTCTGGTGCAAGTCCAGGCTGGCCTGCAGCTCGTATTTGCCGAGCCGCAGCTTCTTGTAGACCCCCTCCTGCACCCCATCGCGCTTGAAACCGACGATTTCGTGCGGATCGCGCATCTCGATGGCCTCCATGGTGAGGTGGTCGAGGGCGAGTTGCTCGGCGGTGGCAGCCTGACGGCGAGCGAGCTGCGCCTCGGTCGGGGCGGATTTGGCCGCATGGGGATGGATGTTGTCGCTGCGAATGGGCCGCACGTCGGCCACTTCATTCATAAATAGCGAGAGTTCGTCGTTATGAGACACGGCAGGCTCCCCATAAGAAAAAGTGGGGGCCATTATAACGGCCGCAACTGGCACAGAAAACGGGGAAAGGGGCAGGGGATAACGGGCACCCAGCATGGACACTGGTGCAGTCTGGCCCGGGAATCACAGTCGCGAACCATAAAACAGCACAGGCGGTCAGTGTGAACTGCCGCCTGTGGTCAGAGGATTATTTTCCCTCTTTGGGTTGTTGAGAATGGGGTTGCTGTGAATGAGGCGGTTGCGAGTGCATCACCTTGTAGATGAAGTAGGCCGCGTAAGAGCTGATGAGCAAGAAGGTGCCGATAATCACCAGCATCGACATCAATCCCACGCTGTTGCCAAACATCAGGTTCAGCCAAAAGTCCATTTTATTGCTCCTGTCACCCGGTTGATGACAGGCATGATAAATACCTCTTTGCCCCGTCCGGGATGATCCCGATCAACTCCCTTGTAGGTTGTTTAATAACCAGCGCGATCTGTGATCGTTCTCACTGGACTCCTTGCTACCGAGCCTGCACAGGGCCCGGTGTGGTGAGCGGCGTAATGCGCCACCCCTGCTGCTCCAGCAACGCCAGCAACCCCTGTTCGCCGTAAAGGTGCAGGGCGCCTACCACGATAAAGCTCTCGTTGGGCAGGGTGGACCATTTTTTCAGCCAGTTGTGGTTGCGCTCGGCCAGCAGGGTCTGCTCCATCCAGCTTTGCAGCGGGGGGGGAGCCATCTCCTCCTTGAGCAGATTGATCAGCGTCGCCTCATCCCCCTGTTGCCACGCCTTCATCACGGCGGCGAAACCACTTTCCAGCATCGGTAGCTCATCCAGGGTGCTGGCGAGCATCAGGGTCTGGTTGTCACCCACGCTGGCCAGATAACCGAGCTGCTCCAGCAGGGTTTCAAAGCCCTCCACCGGCTTGCCCTCTTTGGCGGCCCGGGTGGCAAAGTGCTGGTCTATCCCGAGTTCACTGTTGAAGTCGGAGCGGGCCATAGCGGCCTGGGTCAGGGTAATGGCGGCAAACCAGGGGCGCAGGGGGGCGAGGGTTGCTTCATCGAGGTCGTAACGGGCCCCTGCCATCAGGGTGCGCTGATAGAGCTCGGCAGGCAGATATTGCTTGAGTGATTTGCCATCCACCAGTCGGGTGAGGGAGCCGGTTTGTTGCCACTGATCCGGCGTGATGCTGTTCATGTCCACCTCCATCACCAGTGCGCGGCTCTGTAGCCAGGCGCGCTCGACCGGCTCGGGCAGAGGATAGAGGGAAGGCTTGCCCGCATGGATGGAGCCCAGCAGCCAGTGTTGCTGGTTGCCCTTGCTCACCCGATAGAACGCGGGATCGGCAAAGGCGTGCAGTGGTAGCAGCAGGCAGAGCAGGAAGGCAAAGAGGGTGCGATGAAATCTCATGGGGATCCTTAATGTGCGCCGGGTGACTTCTCTTGCTGACAATAACTCCTATGATAAGTCCTCATTTCAGATAACCAAGAGGTTTGCCATGCCCCATCTTCGTTTTCGCGCCGTGGCGCTTGAGACCCTGCAACAGGTGAGCGGCCCGCTGCTGGCCGAGCTTTGCGAGCTGACCGGCGGCAAGCCGGAGTTTGTCACCATGGAGTGGGTGGAGAGCTGCTGGATCCGCAACGGCGAGCCAGAGGCGGGATTTCCGTTTGTCGAGTTGCACTGGTTCGAACGGCCGCAGGAGATGCAGGACGCCGCCGCGCGCCTTATCACGCGCCATTTGAAACGGGTGCTGGGGGAGCAGACCTATGTAGTGGTGCAGGTGATTCCCTTGGTCAAGAGCGCCTACTACAGCAATGGCGAGCACTATTGAAGAGAGGGACAAACCAGGTTGGCGGGACGGGTGATGCCGTTACGCAGCTAACTCTATATGGGCCACCTGATACCCACCGTCAATTACGGGATCAGGCCGATTTTGCTAGCAGTTTATCGAGCCAGCGAGTGGGCAATACCCGTCGCAAGAAGGCAAACAGCCGGGTCGGAGTGGTCACCGGATAGCGTGCCTTGGGATGGGCGTGGGTCAGCGCATGGAGCAGCGGCGGGATGCAGGCTTCGCTTGGGAGGGTAAAGCCGCTGGTGGCCCCCTCTTTTTCCAGCCGCGTCAGGGTCTGGCGGTAGGCCGACTGATGACGGCTCTGGGCCGGATCGATGTGCCGCAAGAAGGCGCTGCGGGCATTGGCACGAAAACGGGTATCGATGGGACCCGGTTCTATCAGGCTGATATGTACCCCGCTACCCGCCAGTTCGAGGCGCAGAGTATCCGAGTAACCTTCCAGCGCAAATTTGCTGGCGTTATAGGCGCCGCGATACTTCATGGCAACCAGTCCCAGAACCGAGCTGTTCTGCACTATCCGTCCCTCTTTGGCCTCCAGCATCGGCGGCAGCACCTGACGGATCAGATGGTGCCAGCCAAACAGGTTGGTATTGAACTGCTCCCTGAGCGCCTCGGTGGGCAGATCTTCCAGCGCCCCGGGTTGGCCATAAGCGCCATTGTTGAACAGGCCATAGAGGCGCCCTCCTGCCAGATGGAGCGCCGCACTGGCCCCCAGTTCGATGGAAGCGGGATCCGCCAGATCCAGCTGTACCGCCAGCAATCCCTGTTGCTGCAGACGGGCCACATCTTCCGCCTTGCGCGCCGAAGCGATCACGGTAAAACCGTGCTGCCCGAGCGCCTGTGCGGCGGCGAGGCCAATACCGCTGGAACAACCGGTGATCAGAACAAAACGGGGCATGATGGCGTCCTTGTGACTGCTGACAAAAGCGTGAGGGCTGGTGAGTGGATAAAATCCCTATCCGGCTCGCATGTTAGCCTGCCAACCGGCAAAAAGAAAACCGGGCCAAGTGGCCCGGTTTGCTGACATCGTATTGCCTGATTACATGAAGGTAAGCGGCATGATGATGTGGAACTTGACGTCGTGCTCGGAGGCGAAGATGTTGGGGTAATCGGTCCAACCGCCGCCCTGGCTGATGTCGTTGTTGTAGTCGGTGTAGTGCAGTTTGAACAGGGTGCCTTTCAGCTTGCCATCCTGCACGGTATAGGTGACATCGAAGTTGGCTGCCCATTCGGTATCTTCACCGTTGGCTGCTTTCTTGCCTTGGCCGGTTTCGATATCCCAACCGTAAGCACCGGATACACCGACGGACCAGCCAGGAGCACCAACCAGGTCATCCAGAGAACGGGTCACGCCGAAGAACAGCGCTTTCTCGTTGTTGGCGTTCCAGTCAGAGCGGGAGTCCCACCAAATTTCGTTGGCACCCTGGGAGTTGGCGTAGCCACGGGTCAGACGGGGCAGGTAGTTACCTTCCGCACCTTCAGCTTTGGTCCACAGACCTTCCAGACGGAAGCCGTACGGGCCCATGCCCCAGGCAGCTGTCAGAGCTTGTTGCCATGCCAGACCGTCATAAGTCTCGATCTGGGAAGCGCCCTTGGTGTAGGTCTCGGTCTCGGAACCGTAGAACTGGTAGCTGGTGGAGAGGCCGCCCAGTACGTCAAACTTGTGAGCCAGTTTGAAGTGGTAGCTATCCATGTAGCCTTCGGACTGACCGAAAGAACCGGTCACAGCAGTGCCATTTTCGAAGGTGTAACGGGCTGCAATACCGTGGATGTAGTCGATGACGTTTTCGTCAGCGAACGGATCCATCCACGCTTTGGCACGGGAGAAGACCTGAGTCTCTTTGTACCAGGGGGCCTTGTACTCGTCAGCGATGGCGTAGGTCAGGTAGAGGCCACCGAAGTTACCTTCAACTTGACCACCACGATAGGTACCCGGCTGATAAGACCAGTTAACACCGATTTGGCCAGGGACATACAGCTGGGTATAACCACCCTTGGCTGTGATGCCTCCGTCCAGGAATTTCAGCTTCATCGCTGCGTTGGAGAGGCTGAAACCACCTTCAGGGGAGCCATCTTTGGCGTTGTTGCCCCAAGAACGGCCAGCGAAGGAGAATTCGTTTTCCTGGTTGACCGGGTGATTTTCGGTAACGGCCAGGTCATAGGCACCGAAGCCGCCCAGATCCAGACCTACGGTGTCCCAGGCATAACCGGAGTTGAAGTTGAGAGCGGCTTGAACGGTGGCATGGCTCAGGTTGGACTGGTATTTGCCTTCTTTCTTGGCTGCAGTCGGGTCACCATCGATGCGCTGACGATCACGCTGGAAGTAGAACAGACCGCCGGTCAGCTTGGCATCATCGGCAAAGGCCTCATAGGATTTGCCATAGGTAGGGCTCATCATATCCTGAGCTGCCAACGCCATACCGGGGGCGACCAGAGCGGCTACCACAGCGGCACTCAAAGCGGCGCGCTTGAAGATCACTTTTTCCATTTTTATTGCTCCTGATTTTATGGACTTAGCTTTTTTTCCGGCAGTTGGCATCGGGCCTACCGCTCGGTATTGGCATTGCAATCAAAACCCCGAAGGGCAAAAAATCTTGTCTTGGTTACCTGCGAACCCGGATGTCTTGGCACATCTCATCGTTCGCAGTCCTGATCATCACATGTTGTTTTTTTATGTTCCGATTCTTGGCTATCGGACAACCCCAAGAGTACGTTCGCGGTGCGAAATATCAATGAAAAGTTCCCTCAACGTTTCAAAAGTATGACCGAGTGCAAATAATCATGGGCAAGGTCGTAAATAGCCTCATGGCAGGTATCACGGTGATGAGAGCGTTTTCTTGAGACCGCAGCCAGCGCCAGTGTGGGTTTTCATCCGGTACGGGGGAAGAGGTGTCAGTTAACCTGCCGATAACAGATAATTTTGTGCCACAAAAAAACTTTCCCTCTGGTTGAGGGAAAGTGATCTGGCAAAGATGTGGGGCGAATAGGGTTCAGCCTTGCTGGCCGAGGATGCGGGGGATCTGCTGCGCCTGATGGTGAATATGGGAGGAGACCTGCACCGAGAGCTGACTCACCTGACGGGCATGCTGATGGATGCGGGTGATCAGATCGGCAAAACTGGCCAGTTTGTGTTCCTGACTTTTGGCGTTGTCGGCCCCCTGCAGGGCGATCACTGCGGTGTTGCGGGCGATCTCCCTCACTGCCTGGGTAGTCTGGCGCAGTTGTTCAGCCTGCGCCCGCTGGCGGCTTGATTCGCTGGTGATCCGGTTCAGCACGGTGCCAAGCTGTTCACCGGATTGGGTCAGACGCCCCAGAATATCGGTGATCTGGTTGAGGGATTGCTGGGTATTGGCCGAGAGGTGGCGCACTTCATCGGCAACCACGGCAAAACCGCGTCCCTGTTCCCCTGCGCGGGCCGCTTCGATGGCGGCGTTGAGGGCCAGCAAGTTGGTCTGCTGAGCGATATGACCGATCACATCGACAATGGCCGTCACATCGGCAACCGAGCGGGTGAGGGCTTGCAGCGCCTCATCGCTTTCGTCAATCGCCAGTCCTGTCTGATGAGTGGCGTGTAGCATGCTCCCCACCAGATCTTCGCTCTGGCTCATCGCCTGTTCGTTATGGTGGGCATGCTGGGCGATGTCGGCGGCGACCTGATGGACCTCTCCGGCCAGCTGGTTCAGCTCATCCATCATCAGTCCGCTCTCGTCGACCACCTGTTCGGTGGTGCGGGTGCTGTGGTGGATCTCGTCAACCTGACTGACCATCCCTTGCAGACTGAGGGATACAGCTGACAGCTGCCCCTCTTTCTGTTGTTGGTCCAGTTGCAGGCGACCGATCAGCCGGTTGTAACTGGCAATGAGGTATCCTGATTTTCACAGACAGTCCCGATTGTTACGATGAGACAATCGGGGGTATTGAATGAAATCGAGAGAACACTATTCACCA